>JAPLUI010000508.1 GCA_026397725.1 Verrucomicrobiota bacterium
CCTGCGGACGTCAGCCGATCCTCGCAACCCAACCCCTCTGACCGCCAGTCGATTCAGCCTCTAACAGAAGAAATCCAGTTTTGCTCCGTCTCTGTCCAGTTTTGCTCCGTCTCTGTCTAGTTTTGCTCCGGCCCCGACAGCGCCATCGTCCCAACTGGCCTCGGAGACCATCCAAATCTGGCCGGTGGCGGATGGCTCCATCAGCGGCATCACGACGAACCAACGGCTCCGGCTTGACCTCCCGCAGGTGACGTTTGCGTTGAATGATCTGTATCCGAGTTCCACCACCTATGCCCAGGTTTACAAGGGCAATGCCCAACTCGGAATCGTCGGCACCATTGTGCCGGGCTCCGCCGTGGTGATCAACGATTCGATTCCGCAGGACCGGGTTCTGATCGCCGACAAGTATGCTTCCGTTTTCGACTCCAACGGCCGCTGGACCATGGAACTTGTCACGGTCACGCCGTTTGGCATTGATCGGCTGGCGTATGTCAGCTTTGACATTGAGAGGACCATCACGGTGCATGGCACGTTGACGAGCATCGAAGAATGATTCAGGGGTTCATCAGGTCAGCCAAGGCATCCGCCGCATGACCATGACCGGACCCCACGCCGAGCCAAGCACCTGCTCAGGAGCCATGACCGAATGAAAACCTCCCCCCTCAAACGCCGTCCATCCGGCTATGTCTCGTTGCTGCTGGCGCTCTCCACGGGTTCGTTGCTGATGGTGCTGGTGCTCTTCTCCTATCGGCGGGCATGCGCCTCACAAGCCACCCAATCCGCCGTGCAGTTGCAGGTGGATTACCGTGAAAAGGAGGAGGCCATCCTGCGCTCGATCGTGGCCATCACCCCCAACCGGGCCATCCGCGCCATGCAGCATCTTTCCAATTCCAACCCCACCATCAGCAATCCCTTGCGCTGGGAAAACATCTTCACCGAAGCGCTGGACTTGGCCAATGCCGGGCAGTCGATTTCAAGCCCGGTGCTGGCTTCGCTCGGCACGCCGGGTTCGGCGCGGGGCAATTCCGGGGATGCGGCCCTGGGCACTGCGAGTTTGATCTTCAAGGCGCTTGGCGCGGAAGCCGGCTATGCGTCGGCGGGCATCAACCGCAGTCTTGGCACGGGCTATCCGGTGCCGCTGACCTGCCATGATGCCACGGACGCGACCCGCGACGCGACTTGGCCGATCCTTTCGAGCAGCAAGGTTTACGGCGCACTGGCGCAGAGCGGCGTGGCCCTGCCGGTGGACACCTATCCGAATTTCAACACCCTCAACTATCCGAACATCAATTTCGGCTATGCGCGTCCCGGCCAACCCTTTGTGGCAAAGCGGAATTGGTGGGGCTTCTCACTGGACCTCGCCGGGCATGATGCCAGCAAGACCTGCGCCGTGACGTCGAAGCGCGACTTCGTGCTGTCGATTTATGAGGTTCCGTCCCAGTTGGCGATTTCCGCCTCATCGTTCATGGAACTCGGCCAGCATGCTTCGGGCGGGGCCTGGGAGGATGTCACCATTGCCGGCGGCGTTTTCGCCGGCCGGGCGGAGGTCAATGGGACGACCACGCTGACCGCCGTGGCCACCCGCCGGGGCGCGGCCTTGTCCGCAGGCACGACGGTCGGCGGGCAGAGTTTCAGCGGCGATCCGCTGGCACCGGGGGTGCGCGAGGCCTATCAACTCACCCAGGGGGATTTTTTCCCGGTCTCGCTGGCCTCGGAAAGCGGGCGGGCCGCTTTCATTCCCCTCAGCCGGGGTGCGGATTATTTCGACCGCCTGGCGCATGCGCCGGAAACCAGCACCCTCTCCTCCACCACCTGGAACCATTACTCGATCGGCGCCCTGCAATGTGCGATGCGGCTGGACGTGATCCAGTCGGTGAGTGCGAGCAACAAGACCCCGACGATCCTGCGCTTTTCCTATCTCAAGGACGGAATCCGCCAGGATCTGACGCTGCCGCTGACCACCGGCGTGGCCACCGGCCTGCCGCCGGGCTACATCTATTGTTGCGCCGGTGACGGGACCTACAACTTCGGCACCGCCGTGGTCGATGTGGCTTATGGAACAGGCGGCACGTTTGCCTATCAAACGGGCGTGAGCGGCTCGATCACCTTCAACAATGCCAGATTCGGCGACCCGCTGGTGGGGGTGGACAAGTCCGGGTATTTCAAGCCGAGCTATCCGTTTGCACTCAAGACCCTGCCCTCCGGCAAAACCTGCCTCGCGGTCTATCCCAAGCGCCTGGCCGCGTTTCTAACCGCCCTGCGGGCGGACGGCACGGCAGTGAATCACTCGCTGGTGGTGAATGTGGACTATACGGTGGCGAGCGGCAGCGCGTTCCTGACCAAACCCTCGATTCCATGCACCGAGCTTGATTACGGGGTCATTTTGGAGGAATGCAGCGATCTGACCTCTTTCACCAAAGGTTTTTCCCTGGTGACCAACCTGCGTTTGTATTTTGGAGATGATTTCAATGTGGTTGCTGCCACGCCGCCGACCGGCTATGTCCCGCCGGGATTGTATTACCCGCCGTGTTCGCTGTTTGCGCCGGAGCTGCGTTATGGGGTGGCGATGGACCCGTTCGCGGTGAATCTTGTCGGGCAGTTAGGTTCGCTTGCCAGTGAAACCGCTGCCGCACCGGTCAGCCCGCTGGATGCGAAGGCGGTGAGTGGCGATCCGCTGGCGGCCAACCAGATTCATGTGAACCTGCATCCGATCACGCATCCGTCCGAGCTGCCGCCGATCTCAATGATGAACTGGTTGGTGCTGCTCGAAGAACGCAGGCGGGAATACTATCCCTGAAGCGGACCGGGACCACCGTTGGTCGAGGTCCGCCGGGCACCGTGCCCAAGACTGTTTACTCAGTCAGTCCCGGAACCTGGGTGGGATGCAGGGCGGCGGGCAGCATGCCCGCACTGGCGCGGGCATGCTGCCCGGAGCCTCGGATACCAACCCCAATAAGGAAAACCGTATTGGGCATCGCACCTCCTAACCGGTGCGTGTAGTTCAAACCGTGACGCGCATATCACAAACGCGCACGCTATCGCGGGGCTGCCCGGGTGGGTATATTGCGGTATCGATTCACCGAATCGAATCTGATCCGCCCTACCTGCCATGAGACTCTTCCAACTCACCCTAGCTACCATTTTCCAACGCAAGGCATGGGTGCTTTGCGTGCTCGCCGTCTGCATCCTGCCCTTCGCCCTGCCGCTGCTCTCCAGCGCAACCGAAAAGCCGCTGCTGGTCCAACCCGCACGCGTCCTCGCCGCTTGGAACACGCTCTGGATCTGCACCCTGCTGTGGGGCTTCTTCACGGCCGCCCGGCAAGGTGAAGACAATGCCAAGTCCGGCATCGGCGAATACTTCCTCACCACCGGCGTTTCCGCCACCCGCCAGTTGTTTGAAATCTGGCTCGCCGTGTTCTGCTGCATCGCCCCCATGACCCTCGCCACGGTCGCCATCTGCCAATTCGGGGCCAGCCCCGCAGACCCGGCGGAACGCTCGATGTGGTGGCTGCTCAACCTGCAATATGCCAGCCTGTTCCTGCTGGTCATCGCCCCGCTGCTGGCACTTGCCACCGCCCTCGCCTCCCGCTTCGGCAGCATCGTCGGCTTCGCCGTCGCTCTCGGCCTGACTCTCTATGGCCTGTGGGGTGTCGGCTACCTCGACAACATGTTGAAACTCGAGGAGAATCCCATTCTGCACGGCCTCTGGTTGTACTCGCCCCAATACCGCTTCGCCGATCTCACCCAGCGCCTCTACTTCAAGAGCGGCGCGCTGCCGTCCGCGGCGTTCTGGACCATGATCCTCTACTTTGGTGGCATCCTCGCCGTTTACACGGGCCTCTCCCGCCTTTGCTTCCGTACCAGACTTTCCACCTGAGCCATCCCATGTCCCCCCTCCCCTCCATCGTGCTTTCCAGCGGCCTCATCGGCGTGGGCGTGCTCGCGTGGGCGCTGGCGGGACACCCCTTGATCGCCAATCCCGACCTGAACGCCCCCTTGAACCCGCTCGGCATCAACCGCAGCCCGTATGGCGAGGTCTTTGCCATGGCGATGCAAGGCCCCATCGAAACCTACTTCGACGCAGGCATGTCCGATGGCTCGCACCACCATGCAGACGACACGAATTGCGCTGACTGTCCGCAACCCAGGCCTGTGGTCGCACCTGCAGCAGCGGAACCCTCCCTGAATGCCCGGCTGGGGACGCTGCTCACCTCCTTGGACAAGGTGGTCGCAGCTCGCACCAATCCCAAGGCCGCCAGCGCTGCGCTCAAGCGCCACCTCCGGCGCCAAGCCGAAGACAAACTCCGCTTCGCCTACCAACTCGATCCGGCCCATTACGCGAACTACAACGCACTCCACTTTTTCCTCACTGAACCTGCGGTTGGCACCCGCCCGGAACTCACTCCTTCCGCCGCCAAACTCGCCGACGACACCATTCAGTACTGCCTCAAGCAAGATCATGATCCGCGCCCGGCGCTCACCGCTGCGGCCGCCGCCTCCAACATCCTGCACCTGATGTTCACCGACCGGCAGCGTGAGGCTCCCGCGTTCAGCACCCCGCAAATGCGCCAATGCCTGGACCTCCTCGATCACTGCCTCGCCCGCTACACCCGCATTGCCCAGCAGTGGGATTACTCGAAAAACTGGGATCTCCTCTCGCCCCAACGCATCACCGAGTGCGAAGACCGCTTCAGCTTCATCGCCAAAATCCGCGCCGCCGCTGAAACCACCATCCTCCGCCTCGAAGCCGAAGCCGAAGCCCCCCGCCCCCAAGCCTCCAACGAACCTCCGCCCTCCGGCAACTTTCCCCACAATTTTCCGAGACCAGCCAACCCGAGCGAAAGAACTCAATGACTTTTCGCAACGGCAGGCGGTCCGCTCCGACAACACAAACAACAAGATACAGACAAAGACAACAACACAACAAACAGAAACAACAGTATGAAACTAACACAAACACCATCGCTCAAGCGCAAATCCGGTATGACCCTACTCGAATTGACGGTCGTCATCCTCGTCTTGCTCTCCCTCATCTCGATCCTCTTCATCGGCGCCCGCGCCTGGAAGAAGGGTTCGGACCGTGCCGGCTGCATCCTCAATCTCCGCAATATTCAACAGGCGGTTCGTGGAGATCAAAACATGAAGAACAAAGCTCCCGGCGGGGCTGTGGTATTCGCTGACATAATTGGGGCCACAGGTTATATCACCAAGATACCGACTTGCCCTTCTACTAGCGTCGCATATACATACGCGGAGGCAACCAAATATCCTGCGGTAGACACTTTGTATGCAGCATGCCCCAACATTGCGACCTTGACCGACCACTCCATTACAGACACGGTTGGCTGGTAATCCTAACCGGGCCCCCATGAACCACGGGGATGCCCGAGAATTCCCACGATCCGCCTGCCCATGGCGGGCGGATCGTTCGCCTCCCGGAATTTCCTGGTTCCCGGGTGCTCGCAAGTCCCCTATGATCCCCTGAACCCCAGTCCCGTGGCCACGTTCCACCATCCGGCATCCCTCAATGCCCTGCAGCGCTTCAAGCAAGCGCGTTTCATGCTGCGCCACACCAACCGCGCCAGCAACCCCGCGTGGTATCAGGAGGCTCTCGAACTGGATCTTCAATTGCACCTCCGGGTGGATGGTCCTTCCGTCTCATCCTTCTTCTTCGAGCGGCGCAAGGGACTGTGGTCAAAGGGGCCGACACTCGCTGAAGCCGAGCTGCGGGACCCTGTGAAGATGGAAGCTTGCGCCGTTGAGATCCTCAAGCAGACCCGGTCCTTCAAAGCGTCTGCGCTCGGCGTCATTCTCCACCTTGCCGATGAATTCGCCACGGCAGAACTCAAGCCGGCCTTGGACAACCCGGCCGCCCTCCAGGATCTCCGCGAGGCAGCCTATCAAAAGCCCGCCTCGATTCTCGACGACTCCTCGATTGCGCCCGAGCAAAACTCCTGGCGCGTGCTCCCCTATCCCGCCCAGGGCAGCGGCGTGATCGGCACCACCATCACCCTCACCCGCCAATACGCCCCGCTGCTGGCGACGCTCCGCCAAACCGGAGAGAGCGACAACTTCCCCATCATCACCCATGCGCTCAGCGCCCCGCTGGTCGCAGTCATGGGTTTGGCCCATTGCGCCCCCTTTGTTCCCGAGAAAGCCGCCGTCGCCATTCTCCAATATCCGTGGTTCACCGCCTTGGTTTTTTTCAACGAGCACGCCGACTTGCTGCTGATACGCACGCTCCAGCACCGCCACCTGCGCCACGCCCCCAATCTCCGGCATGCCCTCACCACCACCAATGCCTCCTTGGAACTCATTGACCCGGACCTTTTCATCCTCTCGCTAGGCCTTGATCTTGATCCCAAGCTGCACGGCGATCTCACCAAAGCCTTCCCCGGCAGCCGGGTCGAGATCGTCACCCCGGTCACTCCGGACGGGGTCCCGGCCTGGTGTCCGGAACCGGTCATCGCCGCCACCCTGCCGCCCAAGGGCGAGCCTGCCCGCAGCCTGACCTTCGGCATTCTTCGCAGCGAAAAATGGGCCTTGCAAGACTTCCTCTCAAGCCCCAGGGAGGTCGTTGAAATCTATCCGACCCGTTCGGAAATGCAGCTCCTCCGCGGCCTCAGACTGGCCCGCTTGGGCATCTTTGCCGTCGGCGTCCTGGTACTGGCATGGATCGCACTCGGGATCCTTGAGGTCGTCCGGTACGATGAATGGGCATTCGATCCGAGCCAAACGGCCATCATCAAGAGTCGGCTCAACAAACTTACCGTCGAACGCCAAACGAGCGAGCACTGGGACAACCTGCTGGAAGACCGCTCCAAAGCCTGGACCGCCATGGAACTGCTCAGCCGCCTGTTTCCCGAGCGCTGCGGCGTCATGGTGAAGGGCTTCGGACATACCGTCCGCCCCGACTCCACATCCGGGGTGGCCAAAATCGGTTTCGTCAAGGAATGGAAGATCACCGGCGTCGCCCGCGACGAGGCACTTGATCGCCTCAACGCCCTCAATACCCAGGAAGGCATCTCCGCACGCTTCAACGAAATCGCCCGCGTCACCGGCAATCCGGCATTCAACCCGGCCCTCGGCAACCGCAGTCTCGCCGTCAACGTCCGCACTCAGGAAAACAGCGGTTTCAGACCTCTCCCGGTCGAGGAGACCTATGATACCGATGAGTCATCCTACCCCTTCAACTTTGACCTTACGATCACGCAGCGCTTTGAAGCCACCGACCCGCTGGCGATCAGCGTGACCAAAGTCCCCTGACCCATGAATCTCTACCGTCAATCCATCGCCTTGTTCGGAATCGTCCTGCCGCTTCTCGCCTGTGGCTTGCTCATCGCACTCTGTTTCACCCTGAAGTCGAAGGCGCTGGCCTCCTTCCACAACAAACAGACCCTCTTCAAGGCCTACGAAACGAGTCGCATTCAAGCCCTCAAAATTGAGAACCAAATCGTCCTCCAGCGGCCACACATCAAGCACTGGATGGCCCTGCTGGCAGAAGAATCCTCAAGTGCCGTCAACACCCACCTCCGCGCGATCGCCGAAATCCTGCCCGGCAAGGAATTCCAGAAGACCGCCTTCGAGCGCACCACCAACAAGGGTGGCTTTGGCACCGCCATCGCGCAAAACTCGTCCCAGCTCCGCATCGTGTTCCGCGGCACTTTCCGCTCCATGCAGCGGGCCTTCCTCGAACTGGAAAGCCGCATGCCTCAACTCCAACTCCAGGAACTTCGCATCGAACCCAGCCAAAACCAGCAAAACCAGGCCCCGGTCCTCAACTTCCAAGTCACCTACACCGCATGGGAAAACTAACTTCCAGGAGCGTGGGCGTCCCGCCCACCTCAAGGAGCGTGGGCGTCCCGCCCACGAGTCTTTCGCTATTGCGGAGCCTGGGCAGCCATCCCAATCCGGTTCATTCAGGGAATGTCGAGCAGGGCCGGGGCGGTGGCTCCTGGAAGATTCCCTTACCACCAATGAAGATTGGGAATGCATTGCTGCGTGCCTCCGGGAGCCGTGCCATCCGGGCAATTCGCCTGATGATTCGATCCCTTCTTGTCAGGCTGGCTCCGCTTCGCTCCGCTTGGGGTCAGGATTTTTCGTGCGTCTTGCGAGGCCTCCTCGCGATTCATCTTCTCACCGCCCTGCCGTCGGTTGCCGCCGAGCCAAGAACCCAGGCACCGCCAGCGCTGCCCGCACCGCCCGCGCCAGCGGCCCTGCCCGACACCCGAGCTGCCGCCCCCACTCCTTCCCGTTACGCCAGCGAGGATTTGAAGGCTTACGTCGAGGCGCTTGCCAACCAACTCTCCATCCGCACCCGGGCGACCGATCCCTTCGGCCAGGCGCAGGATCCCAATGCCAAGGTGGTGGTTAGACCCACCACCCTCGCCAAGGCCCCCCGCCGCCCCGTGCCCGAGCTGGCCACGCCACTCACAGACATCGTCGGCCGGATCGCCATCACCATGATCAAGCCCAAGGACCAATGTTTTTTTGTCGCCGGCCGCAGCATCAAACAGGGCGACCAAGTCCCGCTCAGCTTCCGCAACAAGCAAATCCGCACGAAAGTCACCGAGGTGAGCGCCAGCAGAATCGTCTTCCGCAACCTCGACACTGGCGAAGAGGGCATCCGCAAACTGAACGAGCCGCCGCCGGGACTGACCCAAGGCAAGGGCGACATCACGGTTCCGGGCATGGTCCCCTCCCGTCCCAACGCGCCTTTGGAAATCGAATCTTCCCCACCTTCCCCCGCCGCCGCTGCTCCCACCAATCCCTGACAAATCATTCGTATGCAAACCATCCAGTTCCTGATTGTGCCCGCACTGCTCCTCGCCGCTGGCCTGAGCCCCGCGCAAAACCCCGCCGCCACCTCCCCTGCCGCCCCCGCGCCGCCTGCCGCGCTCCCCGCCGCCGTCCCCGCACTCCCGGGCACGCTTCCCGAGGGGCTCCCGCCGGCGACCGCAGTGGAACCCGTCCCGGCCACGCCCGGCGACCCATCCGGCCAACCAAAGCCGCCACTGGAACCATCCGACGAAGGCTATCTGATCAAGGACGCCCCGATCAATGACATCTTCCAATTCCTCGCCAAGGCGGCAGGCCGCCAATACTTCCACAATGCCAAGATCGGGGGTCCCGACTATCGCGTCACCGGCCATCTCAACGATGGCAATCCGCTCACCCAGATGGAAGAGCTGGCGTTCATGTACGGGCTGGCCCTGCATACCAAGGGCAACACAATCTATGCCCTGACCCAAGCGCAGCTCGCCCAACTGCCGAGCGTGGAGTTTCACTATCAACTCAAGTATCTGCGCCCCACCGATATCAAACAAATCCAGGAGTTGATCAAGCCGATGCTCAGCCCGGCCACCGGCATCGTCAACTTCGAGCCCAAGACCAACACCATCATCATCATCGATGCCACCCACCGCATCGAACAGGCCCGCGCCTTCCTCCGCAGTATCGACCAGGCCAAGGGCCAGATCATCGTCGAAACCAAAATCCTCCGCGTCAATAGCGCCGTGGGCGAACAGACCGGCATCAACTGGTCGAATTCGCTTGGGAAGACCGGCACCGAACTGAGCATCGCGCGAGACCTCAACTCGGTCTTTGGCCTGCCCTCATCCCCGGCCTCCAGTATCCCCGGAGGGGACGGCACCAATCTCGTGCTCAGTCCCATCCAAATCACCGGCGTGCTCCATGCGCTCGCCTCAGGCGGCCTCGCCAGCCAAATCTCCAATCCCACCCTCATCACCGAGGACAATGAAATGGCCACCATTTCCATCATCGACCGGGTACCCATCATCACCACCACCATCACTCAAACCTCAGGCGGTACCTCAGCCAATCCAACCGTGACCGAGGAAGTGCGTTACAAAATCGACTCGTCGGACAAATCCATCGACTCCGCCCCTAACGAGCACCGGGAAATCGGCATCTCGCTGGTGGTGACTCCAACGCTGCTCCCGGATGGCACGGTGCGCATGAAATTGCGCCCGCGCTCGGCCCAGATCACCGATGAAATCAAGAGCATCACCGGCAATACCTATCCCCGCGTGACCGAGTCGATGATCGAAACCCTCGCCCGCGTGCCCAATGGCTACTCGCTGGTCGTCGGCGGCTTCTATGGCGAAACCCAAACCAACGGCAAAACCAAGATCCCTTTGTTAGGCGACCTCCCGGTGCTCAATTTCTTCTTCAAAAGCAAAGAAGCCACCAAGGAGCGCACCAGCCTCGTCTTCATTGTCACGCCCAAATCCTATGACCCCACCCGACGTGCCGCCAATGCCAGCGCCAGCACCTTTGTCAGAAACGGCGCCACCCTGAGCAAATCCAGCGACTGGATCGATGACCAAAACCCCGGCCCGGCCCACGAACCGAACCTGCAACGCACCATCCGCGGCATGGTACCGCAACCCGCGCCCTACTACCCACTCGCCGATGAGGCCCCACCCACCGCAACGCCGAAAACCAAGTCCCGCCTCACCAAGGCGCGGCGAGATTGAGAAGGATTACCCATGCCATCGCCAGCTCCATCACCGGTAGCGCTGCCCCCTCTGTCACCCCAGTCGCAAAGCGACCTCGGCGATTTGGTCGAAGCCTGTCTCGACCAAACTGCCGAGGCGCTCATCTTCACCCGCGCGGCCAGCCAGGTCGAGGTCTCGCATGCCGTTGCCGCCGTGCGCAAATCCCAGGCGGAGGGCCGGCCGCTTGACCTGATGGAAGCCGTCGCCCGGGAGCAAGGCCATCAGGAAGAACAGTTGGGAGGCATCATGCGAAGTCTGGGCGAGCGCCTGGCCGCCAACCTCAATCCCTCGCCGCAGTTGATTCCCTTCGCCGGCAAGCTCATCGCCCCCTCCGCGTTTTACGAGTCCTTCGATCACCTCCACAAAATTGCCAGAGCCTTGTTGACCCCGGTGGTCTTCGTCGAGGACACCGATTCCATCGGAGTGGCCTCGGTCAATCCCATCGCCGCCACCATCCTCGCCGCGAAAATCCAGGAACAGGTGTCCCGCCGCTTCGACATCCGACCGTTTCTCACCATTGCCAGGCTCGATTACGAAGCCTGGGCCTTTCTCACCCACAAACATTTCGAGCTATGATTGAGTTCGATGGCATCTCCTTCAATGAACTGATCAGTCGGCGCATCATGGTCGAGCTGGCGCAGCACGACCCGTCCTATACGGAACTCGCCCAGGACCAGGTGCCCAATCGGGTCACCCGCTTCAGTTTCATGTCCGCGCTGGCCAAGATCAACGGCCTGCCCTTCTTTCCACGGGTGGCCGAGTTCTGTGATGGCTCCCTGCACGCCTGCTGCGATGCCACCGTCATGACCCGCGGCTTCTTCGCCCCGCTCTGCCTCTGCGGCCAGGACAAGCTCATCGTCGCCATCGCCAACCCCTGGAGCCCGCTCCCCGAAGAGTATCTCGCCCCGCGCTTCCCCGACCTGGAAATTGTCAAGATCGTCACCCTCTCCTCGGAGATCAACCGAGCCATCGAGTCGGTCGCCACCAACAACGGCCCGTCACGCTCGGAACTCGAAGCCATCGACGTCGAGGACCTCGACGACACCATCCACGATTTTGACGTGACCACCGACTACACCGAGCCGATGGCCCAGCTCGTCGCCACCATCATGTCGGATGCGGTCAAGACCCGCGCCTCCGATATCCACTTCAAAGTCGAAAAGGAAAGTTTCTATTATGCCTTCCGGGTGGACGGTGACATCGGCGTCAAGATTGAAATCCCGATGAAGCTCAAGGACCGGCTCGACGCGTTCCTGCTCAACCTGATGAAGCTGCCCACCGAAATCAGAAACACCGTGCCGGGCATCTCCGGTCGCTTCACCATCTCCTATTTCCACCGCCCCATCGACATCCGCTACGAGCGCCACCGCACCTACCGCGGCTATCACGTCACCATGCGCTTGCTCGATAAGAGCAACATCAATGTCACCCTCGGCAAGGGCACCCTCGCCTTTGATGACGAAACCATGTTTGCCCTCAACAAGGTCATGAAGATCCCCGCCGGCATCATCGTCATGTCCGGCCCCACCGGCTCGGGGAAATCCACCACCCTCAATGCCCTGTTGCGCGAACTCAACCGGCCCGAAGTGAACATCCTCACCCTCGAAAATCCGGTCGAGGATGAGGTCCCCGGCATCACTCACTGCGACCTCAAAAGCGCCAAGGAGTTCAAGCCGATGATCGCCTCCTTCATGCGCTCGGACCCGGACATCATCCTGATGGGCGAGGTCCGCGACATCGAGTCCGCCGAACTCGCCATCGAAGCCGCCGTCACCGGCCACAAGGTGCTCACCACCATTCATACTCCGCGGGCCTCCCAAATCATCGAGCGCTTCGAGCAACTCGGCATCGAACGCTGGAAAATCGCCCAAACCCTCAAAGCCGCCTGTGCCCAACGCCTGGTCAAGCTGCTCTGCCCGTACTGCAAGGAAGCCATTGCCGGCATCAACGACCTCGACCGCAAAACCTTCTGCCTGGATGAGTCCTGGGCCGCCGCCCCGCTCTTCACCGCCAAATCCGGCGGTTGCCAGGAATGTCGCAACAGCGGCTATAGCGGACGCACCGCCATCCTCGAAATCATCCCCATCACCCCGAAAGTCTCCGACATGCTCTCCAAGGGCCTCATGTCCCCCTACGAACTCGAAGTCAAAGTAGCCCAGGAGGGCATCCTCCCCAACCTCCGCCGCAGCGGCCTGCGCCTGCTGCGTGATGGCAAAACCGACCTTGCCGCCGTCAGCAAGGTCATCGACATGACCTACACCGATGACTGACACAACCACCGTCGCCAGAGCCGCCGTGGCCGTCTCGCCAGCCCAAGTCGCGAGGAAGCCACTCGTGGCGGGAATGCTCCAACCGCAAAAGATCAAGCCCTTTTCAAAAAAGGTCATGGTCGATTTGTTCCGTGGCCTGGGCTCGATGTTGCGGGCCCAAATCAACACCGCCGACGCCCTCAAATACTACAGCCACGGCCTGCCTAACAAGACGCTGGTCGATGCGCTCCTGCACATTCGCGAAGACATCGGCAATGGCATAAATGTGCATGAGGCCTTCCGCCGCACCGGACGCTTCAGCGACACCGTGGTCGGGCTCATCCAGGCGGGTTCCGATGCCGGCCAACTGCACCATGCCTTCAACTCCCTGGCCATCCGCCTGAAAAGCGAATTGCATTTCTCCAAGCAGTTGAAGAAAGCCACCATCACCCCCAGCGTCATCATCTGCATCTTGCTCGGTGCCTTCATCACCTCGCAAGTCAAAATCGTCCCGCAAGTCGAACAAATGATGAGCGGTGTTGGGGCCAAGCCGGATGGCATGACGGCGATTTCATTCAAGGTCAGCCACTTCACCCAAGCGGTGTGGCCGGTGGTGGTCATCTCCCTCATCGCCATCGCCATCACCATCTTCCGTTCCGCCCACGTCCGAACCCTGATCCTGGGTCTGGCCATGTCCAAGTGGCGTTTGCTGCGCTTGCTCATCATGAGTCTGCGCCAAATGACTTTCCTCTCCACCATCAAGCTGCTGCATTCCAACGGCATCAATCTCGCCAAGTCCATCCGCGTCTCCGCCAACAGCGTGCGCAACACCCCGTTTTACGCGGAACTCAGAACCGCCGCCGACAAGTATGAACATTCCGGCGTGCCCCTTTCCACCGCCTTCGCCAAGTACACCTCGGTCGATTCCCAAGTCACCCACATGCTCTCCATCGGCGAGAAATCCGCCTCGCTCGACAGCCAACTCGCAATGCTGACCGAGATGTATGAAGAGGACGCGGAAAACCACATGGCCACCTTCTCCGCCACCGTCAGCTTTCTGGTGCTCATCATTGCCGTCCTGCTCATCGCGGCCGTCTTCATTGGCACCTTCCTGCCCATTTTCCTGATGGGTCCGAAGATGATGCAGAGCGGCATCTAAGCATTCACTCCCAAATCCTGATTCATCAACAAAACATCCGGCAATGACTTTCGCTTGGTCTCCCGTTTCGAATTCAATGCCCTCAACTTAGAATTTTCCAACCATGCAACTCACCCGCTTTGACCGCTGGCTCCGTGAGCGCTTTGTTTACGAAACTCACATCAAGACCCTGCGTGCCCCCGAAGCCATCCCCAGGGGCATCCGCGCCGCAGCGCTACCCGACCTCCCGGGCAAGCGCTTCAAACACCTCTTCATCGTCCGCAACACCAAGACCGCGGATGCCTTCATTGCCAGCCTCAAGGATGCCAACCTGATGTTCTTCACCAGCGTGGTGGATCGCAAGGCCTGGTTCGTCCGCTGGATCGCGCCGAAACACAAGTCCTTCACTTGGATTCTGGCCTGGCTCGTGCTGGGCAGCACTTCCACCTACTACGGCGCCATGTATCTCATCGACCTGTTCAGCGACCCGAAACTCCGGCAGATGTGCGCCGAGGCCTTTGAGATTCTCAAAGGGTAACCCCATCCGCCGTCACCGGTTCCATGCAGCCCAAGCCTCCAATCATCCCCTTGCCATGAACTTGTTCCGTCCATCCCACCTGCGCCTGCGGGCCTTCACCCTCCTTGAAATGACCATCGTCATCATGGTCATGCTCGCCTTGATCAGTACCGGCCTGTTTGTCTCAGGCTCCATCCAAACCTGGCAACGTGGCCGCGAAGCCAGCGAAGTGCTCCGCGGCGTCTATACCGCCCAACGCCTCTATCTCTCGGACAACCCGACGACTGCCGTAACTTCGCTCACCAATGCCCTGCTCATTCCCTACCTTGCCAACCAAGCCACCACGATGCCCACCGTCAAGTCCCTGACGGGCGGGACCCTCAACATCAAGGTCACGGTTTTCCCGCCAGTCGTGGACAACGGCTCCGGGGTGGCCTACGATCCCTCCGGCAACCCGAAAGACTCCCTCTGGGATGTTGGCGAATGATCCGCATTCTTACAGTTCTCATCGGCCTCGCTCTCGCTCCCGTCCCGAGCGCGGCGGAATTCCGCCACTTCGCCAATTTCTCGCTCAAATCCCACTTCAAAATCACCGGCGACCGGGTCACCCCCATCCCGATGAAACCCATCCTGTTTGACGTCTCCACCGATGGCGTGCGGGTGCGTATCACCGCCGCAGGCGATAACGAAGCCCGCACCACTTTTGAAATTTACCGTTCGGATGGCGTTGGCCGCCAGCGCTCCGGCGAGACCACTTTGGATGTCATTGCCGGCATCCAGGCCATGAGTACCAGCGGCGGCGTGCTGCGTCACCTGCGTCTCACCCGGGAATCACTCACCATCACCACGTTCCCAGGCGTCTCGGACCAAACCATCATCACTCATGCCGTCGCCGCCGCACCAAGCCCCCTGGCCACTGCCACCACCACCAAGACCGTCCCCTCCGCCCCCTCAGTCCCCTCCGCCCCCCACGCACCATGACGCCACTCACCATCGAGAACCCCGCAGCTTCCTTCAATGCAACTGAAGATCCGGGCATCGCCCGCGCCACCGCCTTGCCCGCGCTCCCGAAAGCTGCGGATTCCTATGCCATGCGCAGTCCCGCCGCCTGCCCACCCCAAACCCGCGCCTATCCGTTGCTGCTGCTGCTCAGCACCGCCATGGCGGCGGTTTTCTGCTTCATGTATATCACCAAGCCGGGGCCCCCTCTCACGCCACCTCTTGTCATCACCCCCGTTGCCCCCGTTGCCCCCGTTGCCCCCGTTGCCCGGCCACCCATGGCTCCCGAGCAATCCGCCGTCCCGGCTGCCACCAACATGTTGCCGACTGATGAGCGCCTGCCTGGCGACACCCAGGCCCCCATCCCGGCCATGCAGCACTCCAATCCGCGCCACGCCTTGCCCGGCACCACCGCTGCTGCCACCTTTGAGGAAACCAACCTCCGCATCCAGCACGTCCTCACCGCGACCTCCCCGGGCGGCGACCTCAGCCGCATCGTCCTCAATGTGCCGGTCCTCTATCAATCCCGCACCCTCGGCTGGTCCGCCAGCGACGTCGCCGAGTCCCGCCACCTGCTCAAACGCCTCTCCGCCTATCAGGAAACCACCCGCGCCCTCCGCGATGAGGGTACCCAGATCCTCGCCGCTTGGAACCGCCTCGTCGAACACTCCGTCCCCACCCCCGCCCTCCGCGCCGACAGCCCCTCCCTGACAGCCAATCAGGACGCCGCTGACAACAACCCGCAACCCGCAGACCTCGACACGACCGATTCGATCCAAATCCAACCCCCGGAACAATGAATCCCCACCTATTGTTGCTCACCTTCACCGCTCTCGGCAGCCTGTGCTGCCTCGCCCAGGACAGCCCCCCCGCGCCGGTACCGCAAACGGCACCCGAGCCAGTGCCCGAATCCAGCAAGGCCTCCCTCGGCACCCCCGGCAGCGATGACCCACCCACCGCAGTCACCATTCAACTCCCGCCCCCGGCACAGCCACTACCGCCTGTCGCGCCCGGCCCCCCTGCCCCCGCCACCACGCCAACAGACGCCGGCACCTCCGAGCCCGTGCCAGGCAAGGGCACCCCGCCACCCGTACCCCAATCCCCCGCTACTCCCGATTCTGCGGTTCCCACCGAGTCCTATCCAAGTCTGACCGTCCAAGTCGAAAAACTCCAAAGCGGCAACGGCGTGCTCGATCCCAAGACCGTCAAACTGCTGGCCCCTTTCCCCGCCAAGCCGCTCGCCGCCGTCCCCTCAGGCTGGCACCTCGACTCATCCACCGGTGCTCCGCCGTTCATCCGCAAGGTCGAACTGGCCACCGGGGCCAGCATCACCCTCAATATCCGCCCTCATCTGCTCGTCCCGGACACCGATGGCGCGACTGCCTTCGCCATCACCGAGCCCGGCTTCAACGCCGCCCTCGGCTACCGCCAAGCCCAAACCGTCAGCGCCATCCTCGCCACCTCCATCCGCCAACTCGATGAAGACGCAAAACAACTCGGCAACGCCATCGAACAACTCCAGCAACTCGTCAGCTCCCTGCCCCAGCCCTCCCCAAATCCGCAGCCGCCAGCCACCCTCAAACTCTCTGACAAACGATGAAATCCTCCGCCATTCCCCTGAC
Organism: Verrucomicrobiota bacterium; assembly: GCA_026397725.1. GTDB lineage: Bacteria > Verrucomicrobiota > Verrucomicrobiia > Verrucomicrobiales > Akkermansiaceae > Luteolibacter. The sequence continues at coordinate 17,046 of JAPLUI010000508.1, forward strand.
CTGCTGTCTGACCCTCGCCGCCCTGTCTGGAGCCGTGCTCAGCCACTGGTGGTCGCTCCGGGAATTCGGCACCGCCGCCAGCAATGCCCCTCGGCCTGCCTTGGCCCGCTCTCCCGTCAGCACCCCGGTCACCCAGCCGACTTCCTTCCCGGATGCCAAAGTCCTCGCCAGTCAACCACCTCCGGCCCCTGCCCCTGCCCCTGCCCCGATCCCAGCCACAGCGGCAGCTCCCTCCGCCGCACAAAGGGAATTCTTCGAGTCCCTCCTTGATGAAATGAAGCAACTCAAACAGGCCAACCTCGCCTTGCGCGATCACATCGCCGAGACCAACCGCGATTTGATGAAACTCGAATTCCGCGTCGATACCCACTCGGAATCCTTCCGTCCGCTCCCGGTCACCGAAGAGGAAGCCACCCTCGACACCATGGCCCCCAGCGATGGCCCCGGCGTCCTCCCACCCCGTCCCGATCTCGTCGGTACGCCCGAAATCGAATGATTCAAAGTCCGGTCGGACGATCCACAAAATCCCACGGCAGCCCGAAGTGCCGGGCGAGTTCCGCCCCCAGCGCCTTCACCCCGAAGGTTTCGGTCGCGTAATGCCCGGCCAAGAACACGTTGATTTCGAGTTCCTCCGCCAGCGGAAAACTCCAATGCGGTCCTTCTCCGGAAACAAACGCATCCACGCCCGCTGCCGCCACCCGGACCACCTCGCTGCCAGCGCCACCCGTCACCAGACCCACTGAGGAAATCCGCTCCGGCCCGCCCGCACTCACCTGCACCGGACCGCCGACCGCTTCCAGCAGCCGCTGCTTCAATTCCTCGCGCGTTCCTTCCCACACCCCGCGCAAGCCGACGGCCAGCCCTTGCCACTCCAAGAACGGCACCACCTCCCGCAGGCCGATTGCCCGCGCGAGACCCACGTTGTTGCCCCATTCCGGATGGACATCGAGTGGCAGGTGGGCGGAATAAATGGCCAGTCCCGCGTCCATCGCAGTTTTGAGCTTGCGATAGAACGCCCCGCGCACCGGTTGCACGCCTTGCCAAAACATCCCATGATGCACCACCAACAGCCCCGGACCTTCCGCCGCTCCCGCCGCCGCCGCCACCACTGGCAGCGAGGCATCCACTGCCGTCACGATCCGCCCGACCTCCCCTCCGTTCGCCAACTGCAAGCCATTCAACGCCCCAGGATAGTCCGGGATCGTCGCAATGCCCAAGTGCCCGTCCAGAAACGCCACCAATTCATTCAGTGCAACCATGCCCCAACTTAGTCATGCCGACTCCAGATGACAACTCCGGGAGTGGGTACCACGGCATTTCCCTGCACAAAGTCCCGCAGTTCCTTGGCCAACTCGGCCCGCCACTCGAGCGTGCGGCCGGACCATGGCACCGCCAGCACCGCCGCATGAAGGGCATGCCGGGGCAGAAACAGGCGTTGCGCCAAGTCCGGCGTCCAGCCCGTGGCCATCCACTCGGAATATTCAAGTCCCGTTCCCGAATACAATTTGTCTCCGACCACCGGATGCCCGCAGTGTGCCAGATGCACCCGGATTTGATGCATTCTCCCCGTTTCCGGAAAACACCGCAGCAAGGAAAAACGCCCCTCCAGCCGCTCTAACCGTTCCATCACCTCGAAGCGCGTCCGGCAGAATTTTCCGCTCGGATGCACCCGTTGCCGGACCCAAATCGTCGAAGGCCCGAGTTCCCCAGCCCGGAGAATCGGCTCTTCGCAGGTCCATCCCTCCGCCTCCGGCCAGCCCAGCACCACCGCCAGATATTCCTTTCTCGCCTCCCGCCGCATGAAAACCCCGCCAAGTTCCCGTGCTGCCGCCGCGTGCTTCGCCACCAGCACCAACCCACTCGTTTCACGGTCAAGACGCGTCACAATCCCCGGCCTGCCCCCATTCCCAAGCTCATAAGCTAACAGCATCTCGAGCCCCCCCAACAACGTCGGCTCCGGCCTCCGGTTCGCCGGATGCACAAGCAACGGCGCAGGCTTATCCACCACGATCCAATCCGCGCTCTCATCGATCACCCTGAAATTGATTACCACCTGCAAACTCACCGCCCCAGTCTCAACCCGTTCCCGGCGTTTTCAAGCACCAATAATCCAGCCCTCTGAAAGCTTCGTCCGCAAATACGATGAGTAGTCCTTGGGCTTAACCTCATAGCCTGTCTTCATCCGATGCCAGCCATACCAGTTCCCGACGAGGAAGCCTCCCACGAACGCGATCAGGACCAACGCCAAGATTCGGGGCGATTTCATTTCTGGCACAACGTTTAGCCCATCTGCGGGCGCAAAATACAAATCGATGAGTGAGAAACCAAAAAGTGATAGCCCGTCAGATGCGGCGGCTTGTTAAGTGTCTATTCGTAGTGCGTCCAAAGTCTAATGACCTTCACAACCCGTTGGTCTTCGTAAACTTGATAGACCAAGCGATGCTGGAGATTGAGGCGCCGTGAGTAGGCTCCCTTGAGATCTCCAACAAGTGCCTCGAATGGCGGCGGTTCTGCGAATGGATTCTCACTGATGACATTCAGCAACTCTTTGGCCTTTTTTGCCAGTGGACCGCCTTTGAGCTTCTTCGCGTCCTTCCTCGCCTGTGTGGTGTAGACCAGTTCGTAGTTCACACGTCAATCTCCCGACTACAGTTCGCGATCGGTTCTTCCATCCCATGGCGGATCGACTCCCTCATTCCGGGTATGCTGACCAGGTACAACGTTTCTTGAATCGCTCTCCAGTCAGCCTCGGCAACCAAAACCGCATTGCCCCTCCTTCCCGTAATATGGATCGGTTCGTGGTCGGAAACGGCGGAATCAATGACCCGATAAAGGTCAGAGCGAGCAGAAGTAGCGGTAATTGTCTTCACGCGGAAAGCGTACGTCATCCCGCGCGTTTTTGCAAGGGGATTTTTAGAACCCAACGTTTGAGTGCTCCTACGGGAGCGATTGGATGAAGAATGGAGTGAGATTGAATTGCTTATGACCCGTTAGGAGCCACGACTTGTTCGTCCTCTTGTCTTTCGATTCGGGCTGCGATTCCCGGGAGCCTATGAAGAATCAGCACCCCAAACGCGATGCCAAAAACATTGTAGGGTATCGATGTGGCAATGACTATCCATCCCACCATCAATCCCTCCTTGGCGCCCCATAGCAAGTCCTTCCAAAAACGTGCGCCGTGCGGGAAGTATCCGGCCTGCATGTCGTGTATCTTCCAGAGGATGCCACCTGGGATGCTAGCGACGGCAATAGTGAGGACGATTGTCGCGAAGATCGAGACCCACCGCGTCCAGCCTTTAGTGTGTCCAAATGCCCTTAGCCAGAACGTCCCCACGATTCCAAAGACGATTGCTACAACCGCAATGTATGGAAGCGGGTATTCCTCGTGATACATGAACATGCGGTAGAGCCCACCGAATGCAGGTCCGAACAATGCGGATACCAGGAAGAAGCCCGCGCTACCCAATAGGAAGCATGCGAGCGCCAGGCCTGTTCCTATGATCGCTGTGGTTGATCGCATACGATTTTTTGGACGAACAGGTATTCAACGACGGGGCGTGATTGATCGCGACGCGTCGCCTTACGTTGCGAAAAATGGTCAGCACGGGCAAATGCTGCACGGTTTGCTCCCCCGACACAAGGGGAATTCTGCGACGGGGAAGCATTTTCTTCCGGAATTTCAGCATCACGCTTTTGGGTAGGCACCGGAGGCTCGCGGCAGGCTGGCCGACTTTCTCCTGCAAAAACAGAGGACAATGCCGGGACCGGTCCGGTGCGGAATGGGGGTGTGTGCGTTACAGGGGCTTGGGGAGGGATCATGTCCGTTAGAGCCGCAGATCAGGCCTCACACGGGCATCTCATTGGCTGGTGGACAAGAATGTCCACCCTCCATATTTCAGGAATCAAGCGGGCTGCGGACGCTGAGGCCGGGTTGGTTGAGGACGTGGAGGTAAATCCGGGTAGTGGTGACGTGGGTGTGACCGGGCAGCTCTTGTACCGTCCGCAGGTCG
>JAPLUI010000043.1 GCA_026397725.1 Verrucomicrobiota bacterium
CACCGTCACGTTGGCGGTGCTTTCCGTCGCGATGCCGACGACCAGCATGCGGTCCGCACCCGTACCCACGGGGTGCGACCATGCGATGGACGCGCCCGCGCCTTGGCTTGCGGAACTCTTGTTATCATAAGTGATGGCCGCGCGTGCAGCCGACACGAACAAAGCCAGGGCGAAGGCTCCGGCGCAGATGGCTTTCAATGTTTTGTTTGTTTTCATGGTATTGATGTTCATGGCAATTGGTTCTTCAGGTTGTCAGGCGTTTTGTCAGGTTGGACGAGTGGATGGAGATGATGGTTGGTTAGGGATGGAGATGATGGTCGGTTAGGGATGGAGATGGTTGTTAGAAGGCGGACGGGAACGGGCGTGCAGGGGTGCGTTTCACTTCATTCGCATCACTTTAGCTGCGAGAGCGTGTGGTTGTCATCCTCCCAGTTCTGGGGGTATCCGGCGTGGGCGCCGTTGCAATCCACGCGTGACCGTGCTTCAGCCCCCGCCCCGCTTCGGCCCGAATACTTTCATGGCGGCGGCCGTGCGTGAACGGACATGAAGTTTGCGATAGATGGCCTTCAAATAGGTATTGACGGTTTCCAAGGTGAGGCCCAGCCGGTCGGCAATTTCCTTGTTGAGGTACCCCTGGGCCACGAGCGCGAGGACTTCCGTTTCGCGAGGCGCGAGGTCGGATGCCGCCGGGCTGGCCGGGCGGGTGAAGGACCGAACCACCTGCCGCGCGATGGAACAGGACATCGGCGCCCCGCCCGCGTGCACCTCGCGGATCGCCTTGAGGATCGCCGCGGGCGGGGTGCGTTTGAGGAGGTAGCCGCTGGCGCCCATCTCGAGCGCGCTGAAGATGAGTTCGGCGTCGTCATACACCGTCAGCATCACCACCAGGGCGTTTGGCACCAACGATTGCAGTTGTTCGGTGCATTCGACGCCGGACATCCGGGGCAGATTGATGTCCATCAGCACCACGTCGGCAGGCTGCTGCGGCAACCCGCGCAAGGCCTCCTCGCCCGACTCGTAGGTGCCCACGCAGCGGAACCCCGACGCGCCGGCGACCAGCGCGGCGAGCTGCTCGCGCAGTTGCCTGGAGTCCTCGACGATGGCGACGGAAATGGGCATAACTCTTACTTCGACCGCAAGGGTGCCACCAACTTGACGCGCGTGCCTTGCCCCGGTGCGGAATCCAATTCCATGCGGCCACCCATGCTGTGGATCCGGTCACGCTGGTTTTGCAATCCGCTTCCGCCCGGCGGCACCGTCGCGGGATCAAAACCGCAACCGTTGTCCTCAATGCAAATGTCGACCTCTCCGTCCGCCACATGCAGCCGCAGCCACACTTCGCTCGCCCGCGAGTGGCGGACCACATTGTGACACGCCTCCTTGACGATCAGCAGCAGATGATGGCGCTGCTGGGCAGTCAGCGGCCACGAAGGCACGTCCACCGGCACATCGAGGCGGCAGCGGATCGGGGTCGGGCGGAAGAACTCGTCGGCAAACCGCGCCAGGTAATCCGCCAGGTGCAGCAGGGTGTCGTACCTCGGATTGACCGCCCACACGATGCCGTCCAGCGTCTCGATCATCTCGCCCGCCACTGCGGTGACCTGCCGCGATGTTTCTAACAGACGTTGCTCCCGCCCGTCGGCGTCGCCGGGATCGGGATGACCCAACAGTTGAATCTGGGTGAGGCGTGCCCCCAATTCGTCGTGCAAATCGCGCGCGATGCGCGCCCGTTCCTGATCAATGGCCAGTGCCTGCGCCATCTGCCGCAGCTCCCGCCGCGAACGCCAGGCGGCCATCAGCCAGCCCGCGCCACCGATCAGGAGCACCAGGCCCAGCCCGGCGGAGCCGACCACCCACCCGCGTTGCCAAAAATGGGGCGTGACGAAATCATCGAACGAGGTGCCGATCGCCAGGTCGCTGAACACCCAGCCGTCGCCGTAGCCGTTGCCGTTGCCGATGCCGCTGCGGCTGTCGCGGTGAATCAGGCGCACTTCGTCAAACGCCGCGTTGGCCTTGAAACGGGTCACCTGCCCCGGCAGTTGGGTGGACTCCGTTTGACCCGGCGTGAGGTCCGGTTGAAACCACACCGTCACCTCGGCATCGCCGCCCGGAATGTACTGCACCCGGAACAGGATCGTGCGCAAGACGCCGCGGTGCGGATGATCTAACATGCCACCCCGGACGCCTTTGAACGCGCAGTTCAGATCGTATTCGCCAGCTCCATTCCATTCTTCGGGCGCATCCTCGGGCGGCGGCGAAAACAAACCCCTACCCGTTGCATGGAACGCGCTGTACGCGAAAGGGACCTTGCCGAGGCCCACGCCCAGATGTTCCCGACCGCGCTCGCACAGCACCAACCCGGCCGTGAACGGATTATGGGGCCTCACGCTGATATCCGACAGCGGGTCCACCGTGAATTTGAAGAACAACGTGCTGCCCGCCGTGTTGTCCTGCGGCGGAACGGCCCCGCGCAGCACGTCTTCGCCAGCGCCGTTGTCGCGGGCCAGGATCGGCCCCGCTTGATGCCACAGCACCTTGCCATGGACCGGCGACGCACAGCCCAACAACCCGCAGAGCATCCACGCTCGCGCGCCTCTGCCGCCAAACGGATTGCCTATACAGCGCATATTCATGCCGCACGAACTTGGGGGATTCTTTCCGCAATCCTGCCCCACTGTGGATTGAACGGCAGATGAAGGCAACCGCGCACAGCGAGATGTCCGAACACTCGATTTCTGATCATGAGGCACATACACGCAGATCATCAAAGCGTTGTGTTGATTGGGTGACTCATCGTGTTTGTTTTCCTCCGATGCGCAGCAGGACACAGCCGTGCCCGGGAACCTCGGCGCGGTATGCGTCCTTCGCGACGGTTAGATCCTGCTGCCGCCACAGGTCGCGGACCTGTTGCGGGCCGGTGATGCCGAGATCCTTCCAGAAGGCGGTCACGGCGGCCGGGCGGCGGCCCCGATTGAAGAGGCCCACGGCCCGCGAGCCGTCCTCCATCTCCTTGGCCCAGACTTCGAGGTCGCCGTCCTTGGCCACAGTGCCGGTGAGGCGGCCGGTCTGCGGGTCGAGCTTGAGGCCCTGCGGCAGGTTGTTGGCGGCGAAGCGCATGGGGCGTTCACCGGAGGCGGTGATCGTGTAGAGGCAGGGGTTGCCGGGGCGCACCCCGACGACGCGTGCGCCGTTGATGCGGGGCGTGGCCGGCACGGGTGGCGTGAGGAGTCCCGGCGGCGGGGCCTTGCTGGTTTCCAACACTGCGCCTGCGGTGGTTTCGAATTTCGCCTCCGCCCAATCGGCGTGGTCCTGGGCCTTGCCGTCCCCGGCCTCACCGACCTCGAGCAGCAGCGTCCTCACACCTGTTAGGGCGACATCACAAGGCTTCGGCGCCTCGCCGGCTTTCATGACGCCGCTTTCCCACAGCAACTTGCCGTCGCCAAAACGAACGGAACACCGCGCACGCCTCCCGCGCCAAGCTCCCGCAACATCCATTTCATGGTTTGGTATCGTTTCATCATTTCGGGTACTGATTGATGTGTTTACTTGAAGCGGATTTCCCATTTTGCATCCGCATTGGTCTGGCTGGCAATGGCCAGCACGGCGAGGTCGTCGGTTCCGGCCAAGGACTCGATCCTGGCCGTGGCATTGGCGGCGGATGCGGCGGCAGGCTTGAGGCCGTTGCAGGCGACCACCACCTTGTAGGTTTCCCCGCCGATGACCTTGCTCGTGCCGCTCAAGGTCTTGGTTTCGCCGTTCCAGTTAGGTTTATCTATCAGATCCACATACCCCTGCATGACGTGCCGGTTGGTTGAGATGAACTGCGGGTTGGTTTCGACCCGGTGCAGCGAGATCATCCTCGACTCGCTGGCGGCGAGTTCCTGCTCAAGCATCTGGCTTCCCTTGAAGCGCCCGAGAAAGCGGTCGTTCCAGAAATCATAGGCATAATACTCAGCCTGCGGGTCGAGGCCGAGCGCGCCATCAACGGCCTCACCGCTCAGCGCGACGGGAATCGTCGCCTTGTTCTTGAAGTCGGGGTTGAAGAGGGTGAGTTGGTGCCAGTCCGGGTTGACCGCGAAATCAAACACCCGCGGGCAATTCCCGCCGGCAGGCGTGAACGCATCGACGGGCCGGGCACTGCGCGGCTGGCGATGAATCGGATAGATCCGTGACATGTCCAACAACATTTCCGGGGTCAGCGTGCGGAAGGAATCCGCTAGCAGCACGCGTCCGGCAGTGACATAGAGCATGGTGAGGATCGACTGGCGCCGCACGGCGGGCAGCGGCGGGCGCTGACCCTCGCGCGGCTCGAAGAACGTCTTGGAATCCATGTCGTAGGTGTAAAGCGTGCGGGTCTTATACCAACGCAAGGCGCAGCGTTTGACCATGCCCGGATGGAAATCCACGGTGTCGCCCTCGACGCGCTGGGAATCGACCAGGCCGACGCTGACGTCAACCAGTGGCGTGGGCGGCGATTTTTCCTTGGCGGATTCGCCGAGGATCCGTTCGTGGAGGTAGCCGTTAGGTCCGAGGCCCTCGCGGGCCAGCTCGAAGATTTTCCGATAGGCGCTGGCGGTGGTGGCCTTCTTGTCCTCGAAGCCGCCGTCGTGCCGCCAGCCGGTTTCCGGGTAATCGAACATGACTCCGGCCAGGCCGGCGCGGCCGAGGCCGCCCCACACGGCTTTCATGTGGGCCTGAAACTCCGGATCGGTGTAGTCATAGGCCACACCATGCCATTGGGTGAGCGTGCTGATGTCGTTAGAGAGGATGTGGCCCGGAAACGCCTTGCCGTAATCATGCGAGACAAAACCGGTCTGGACATAGGTGAAGGGAAGCCCGCCGCGCTCGCGGATCGCCTGGCACCACTTCTCGCTCGTTTCATAGGGTTTGGTATAGTGGCCGAATTTCTGCCAATGCTCATCGTCCCACCATCCCTGCTCGGTAATGTCGCCATAGCTGTCCGGCACGAGCCGCAATGCCACCGGCGAGTATTTCAAAAAACCGGTCTTGACCACCTCGTCCATCTCCCCGACCAGTCCGGCCGTGTTGTTGATCCTGGCGCCCTTGGTCTTCTCCTGCACATACCAGGCGCACACGGTGGGGAAATCATAGATGTTAGGCCGGGCATTCTGCCGCTCGCGCACGGCGAGACCGTATTGCTCGAGCGCAAGAAACGGATCGGGTGTCAGCAGGTCGATATAGAACAAATCATCCGGCAGATAGGTTTCTCCCGGGGTGACCCGCCTGCCCACCTGGTCTTTGGCGTTTGCCGTCAGCGACGGTTTGCCGGCCGCGTCGGCGGCGATGTCAGCCCACTTGGCAAAATCATGATAGGTCAGACCGCCGGCGACCATGGACCACCGCCGGGTGCCGTCGGTGAAGGTGAGCAGCAGGTTGTTAGGGGAATTGCACGTCAGGCCCTGCACCGCGTTGCCACCCGAGCCGGCCACGCCACCGAGCGTTTTGGGGTCCTTCATTTCCCTGGCATCGGGAAACAACCTCGCGGCCGAGAGCGGGCTGAATTCCATCACCCGGATTTCATTGTTGAGGACATTCCGCACACCGCCGCCGAGGACGATACAGGTGGCGTCCTCGTAGAGCGTGATGCCAAGGTGCAACACCGGCTGGCCCGGAACGCTGCTGCGCACCATTAGGGTCCGGCCGGTTCCCAGCTTGTCCCGGGTTTCTAACGATTCAACCTGGTGACTGGCACCCGGCGCGGCGGATGACCAGTCGTTCACGCGGCTCACGGCTCCGGCAATGAGCTTGGTGCCGTCGGACAGCGCATCGGCACACCAGGTGCCGCGCGTGGTGTCGAAGGTGACCCGCAGATTACCGTTAGAAATTGTGGCCGCGTCGGCGGCGTGCTCCACGGTCACGGGACCTGCCCATGCGGACAGTGACATGATGCAGAGGGCCAGCGCGACACCGGGGTTGCTTGATGGAATTGTCTTCATAGTGTTCCTGATGTTGGGAGTGATGTGTCAGCGGTTTTTCTTCTGTATCAAGCTGAAGTCGTCCACCCAACCCTGGGCACCGGGGTTGGCGGCGGCACGCACGCACACCGTGTAGGTGCCAGGCGCCAGATTCTTATAGCTGCGCGTCCAATTCACCCAGCCTGCCGGGGGAGTGAAGGCCGGTGATGCGGCAACAGCCGGTGCCACCGGCTTGCCGGAACTCTCTAACAATTCAAACGTGAGGCCGGGGTCGAGTCGGTTGCCGGCAAGGCGCCTGCTCTGGACCCACATGCCCAGCGCGTAGTCACCCGCGGCCAGTGCGACGGTCTGGGACAGCCCGACCGCCGCCGCGCCCTGGAGGCGGCACATCTTGTTGTGCTGATGCGGCGTGTATGACGGTTGGCCTTCTTCCCACAAGATGACCCCGTCCACTCCCAGATAACCACCATTCGCCCCATTGTCGGAGGCCCATCCCTTCAGGTTGCCGGTCTCGAATCCCGGGTTGAGCAGGAGCTGGGTGCCCGGCTCGCTCGCGTAAACCGTAACCTTGTATATCCGCGTGTAGTGGGTCGCCTGGGCGGTGACAACATATCTAACAGGAACGCGCTTTGAATTGGAAAAATCCACTGGCGCGCCCGAGACCGGCGCGACGGTGGCGAAGGGCGAAACGGTGCAGACGGGCGTCAGCTTTGTTAGATCCGTGCCCTGCGGCAGGACCAGCATGATGGCGTCGTCATCCGTGGAGATCATCGCGGCGTTGCCGTTGCAGGCGAAGCCCAGCAAGTCACAGTCCGCGCTGAGGGTGGGCTCGGTACCGGCCAGTGGCGGATAGAGTCCCCATTCCTCGATGGCCGGCGTGTCCACGGCCTCCGTGATGTTGAGACGGAATTTACAAGCGGTGACGGGCGCGAAGTCTAACACGCTGACGACGCTCACCTTGGTTCCGCCGGCAAGCGGCTTCCACGTTTCGTCGTCCAGCACCTCGACGGCGAACTTCCGGATGCGCGAGCCTGACAATTCGCGGACCACCGCGCGGCCCACCAGCACCGGCAGGCCGAGATCCACTTCCAACCAGGCGCCTCGCTGGCCGCCCGCCGCGGACCAACGGGTTGTCAGGTCGCCGTCGGCGGCCTTGGCGGCATCGAAGCCGGCACCTAGCGTGCTCGGGGCGGTCATGCTCTTGCCTTGGTTCAACGACGGGACCAGGACGCGCGGCGGAGCTTTGGACGCCGGGTCCTTGACGCCCCACGGATTGGCTGCGGTGGAGGCGAGCGGTGCGACCACCGGGAGGGTCTGCGCATTTTCCGTTAGAGCCGCCTCGTCGCCCTTGGCGAGCGGGAGTTCGAACACGCCCGCGCCCAGTGATTTGATGGATCCCGGATTGCCGTTGACGCGAACCGTCATGGTGGCGGGCAGGTCGGTTTGGATTTTGCAGGGTTCGCCGGCCAGGCTCTTGATGCGGATCCAGGAGGTCTTGCCATCCTGCCAGCGGGCGCTGACGAGGAACGCGCCTTCGGCGCGCAGGTCGTGGAAGACCGCATCGTTCCATTTGTTCCAGGAACGCGGCACGGCCGGAAACACCTGGATATTGTCGCCCCAACTTTGCAGCAGCATGTCCTGCACCGAACGGTTCAGGATGATCGAGCATTCGACGACGGGGTTTTCCTCGATATACATGGTGTTGGGCCTGACGAATTCCTTGCCGGCCATATGCCGCTGGATTTGATCGATCGCATTGTCGCCGTCGCCAAGGGTGGCGTAGAGCGAGGCCCCGGCGGCGCGCGACCAGGGCCAGGTCTGCTCCTGGTCGCCGACGGTCAGCCAATGGCGGATCGAGCGCTTCATCAAGTCGCGGTCCCGCGGCCGGTCATCGGTCATGATGTGGAGCGGATGGATCATGAGCAGGTGCGACCAGTGGCGGTGGGAACTGGCCATGGCCACGTTCGGGCCGATGCGCAGGCCGCTTGAATCCACCGCGTAGGGCACCAGCTTGTCGAGGGTCGCCTGCCACTTGGGTGCGAGCGGGTCGTTGAGCTGGTAGCGGCGGTTCAATTCCAACAATGTCTGCAAACCCCAGCGGAACAGTGAAAGCTGATAGTTGTTATCGACATCGTCGGCGTATTCCGGCGAATTCAACTTGGGCAGGTGGAGTTTGCCGTCGCCGTCCTCCTTCATGATATGCAGATAGAGGTTGATGCTGCCGCGCAGCAGCGGATAGAACGCGTGTTGGTCCGGGTCGGTCACCATGGAATGATCCATCGTGGTGCGGTAGTGCAGGTAGTAATCGTGCAGGGCCCAGGGGAAATCGGCGGGGTTGACATAGCCCCCGCGCGACCCGTTGCCGCCCAGGCCCTGGTTGTCGGTGGTGTGCGGCACCGTGGCGACGTCGTCGAAGTGCCAGAGGTCTTTGCCGTTGCGGAAGAAGTTGGCGCGCTTCTGGTCGATGAAGTTCACCAGCGCTTCGCCCAGCTCGAGCCGGTTGCCGGTATAGACCGGCAGATAGACCGTCTGGATGTTGAGGTTCCACCAGATGCGCGGCCATTGGGTCTTGCGGAACCACGGCCCGAGTTCGTCCAGCGGCGGGCTGTCGGGGCGCGACGCGCTCGCGAGCTTGTACCACTGGATCCAATAGAAACTCTCGGCCTGCGCATCGGGGATCGAAACAAAACTTTTCGGATAGAAAGCGTGCCACCACGCGCGGTGCGATGCCAACAGGGCATTGAAATCCGCGGTGGCGTTCGCCTTGACCGTCTTCGCCACTTCGTTGCGGGCGGAGTTGCCGGGGTATGAATTGGCGATGGAGAGGATGACGCGGCGGCCGTTGGGGATGGGCTTTTCGGTCCACGCCGTAGCGTGCTCGCCGCCGTCGCCGTTAGGATCGTCCATGCCATGGCCGTAGCGTTCCTGGATGCACACCGGGAGTCCGTCAATGGTCTCGGTGCGGGCGGGCGGATTGGCCGGTTCATTCCAGAAGCCGTTCGGGTGGGTGTCCGGCCAGTTGATAAAATCCCGGCAGAGGGTGGCGTCCCACGCGAACCTGGCGGCCGACTCCGCACCCGCCGTTTCAAGGTCGATGAACATCACCATCTCCTTGGTGTGGATGAATGATCGGAACTTGATAGTGCCCTGGTCGGTTTTCACTTCGCCGCGGAGTTCCGCGTTCCAGAGGTCCATGCGCAGCGTGCCGCCCTGGATTTTGCCGTTCGTGGTGAGCACCAGCCCGCCAATGGGGATGCGGTTGTTGTCACGCCGGTGCTCGGTCACGTCCTGGCGGCCCATTTCCCAGCGCATGGTGTTAGATCCAGTCTGATAGATGGTGGCGCCTAACATCCCGTTGCCGAGGAAAGCGCCGGTGTCGAACTGGTCGGGCAGTTTTTCAAACACCAGATCCTGGCGGGCGAGAAACGCCGGATAATCCACCGCCACCTTGACGGCGGAGTTCGGTGTCTCAGCGGAGTGGGCCCAACCGGCAAGGCAGACCACCAGGGTTCGGAAAAGGAGGGTGCGGACGGACTTCATTCCATGGTTCATTGTCACCATATTTCGATGTTATGTTTCTGATATTTCCAGGCTCATCATCGGCCGGTCTTCGGCAGCAGGCTGAAATCATCGACCCAGCCTTGCTTGCCCCGGACCGTGTCGGTCGGACCGGCGGAGAACTTCACGGTGTAGGCGCCGCTTGCCAGGCCGGTGTACTGGCGCGTCCACTTGACGTAGGCGCCCTTGGGCGAGAGGCAATCCGGCGACGAGGAGTTGGCGGGCTTGACGACCTGCTGCTTGCCGTCCAACAACTCGAGGCTGAGGTTGGGGCCGAGGTTGTTGTCGGAATTGGCCCGGCTCATCACCCACGCGCTCATTTCATAATCCCCGGCGGGCAGCGCGATGGCTTGCGTTAGATTGATGGTTTGGTCTTTGCCGCCTTGCAGCCGGAAATGTTTCTTCCCTTCATGCGGAGTGTAATGGACCCCGTCATTGTCCATATCCAGGTCTGAATCTACCAGGACTTCCGAGTTGCACAACCATGGGAGCGGCCCGGATTCAAAGCCTGGATTCGTGATGAGCGGGCGGCCCGGCAGCGCCTCGAGCATCGGGAACTCGAGCACGCGGCTCAGGCTGCCGCCCGGCCACACGGCACGCGCCTTGACCACCGTGTCGCGGGTGATATCTATCGGTTTCTGATAAACCGGGGACGTGGTGGTTGGGATCGAGCCGTCGAGCGTGTAAACGACTCTCACATCCTTGGCCGGGGCTTCCAGTTCGATCGTGGCGGAGCCGACGAACATGCATGCCGTGCTGGTTTTGCGTGGCGGGGCGGCGGTCCACCACGGGCGCTTTTCCAGCGACACGGGCATCGGCCGCACATGGCCCTGCACATCGAGGTCGATGCGCAGGATGCCCGGGCGTTCGCGGAACGGCGCGCCGCCATCGTTCCCCCAGATGGTGGACCACCAGTTGCCCTCGGTGTCGGTGAAGAACGTATTGTGTCCGCCTTGCGGGATGGCCAGGTAGCGCGGGCCGTATGGGCCGTAAACGTTGTCGGCCACGGCCACCATACACGAGTAGCCGTCGATCCACTCGGCGCAGATCAGATAGTATTTCCCTTCGTGTTTTGAGAGGAACGCTCCCTCGTGGCCGACGTGGCCGAAATTCGTCGGTTTGAGCAGGCGGGGTTCCTCGGCCAGGCCGGTCATGTCGTCATTCATCCGCGCGATCTTGCCGTTCATGAAGAGCCAGTAAACCTTGCCGTCGTCGTCCTGGAACAGCGAGGGGTCGATTTCCATGGTCAGCGGCCCGTCCTTCTTGACATCCTGATAGGGTCCCTCCGCTTTGCCGGTTGTGCTCTTGAGCAATCCACAGCCACCGTAGTTCATGCAATAGGTCAGCCAGAAGGTTCCTTTCATGTGGAAAATCTCGGGTGCCCAGACCGCCCGCACCTTGGTAGCGCCGTTCTGCCTGATTTCCTTGCCCCATGTCGCGTCGCGATCCAACGACCAGACCAGGCCAAGCGCTTCCCAGTTTTGCAGATCCTTGCTCTGCCACACCCGGATGCCTTCGTTGACGCACCACCAGCCCGTCTTGTCGTGACCCGGAGCCGGGTTGTCGCCCGTGGTCCCTGTCATGTAATAGGTCCCGTCCGGGCCGACACAGACGGACACATCGCGCATGGCGTGATCGAACAAGGGCTCGATGGGCGGCAGCTTGGCGGGCGCTTGGGCCGGGGAAAGCCCGGTCAAACCCAGGGGAACACACCAACCCACCACGGTTCGGAAAAGGAAGGGGCGGATGGATTTCATTGCATGGTTCATTGTCAGATTCATTTTGAATGGGAAAAAGCGCTGGCGGGCACCTCCACGAAGCCGCTGCCGGGCACGGCCCAGTCGAGCCGCAGCGTTTGGCCTCCGCTCCCTTGGAAGTAGCGGATCCGCACGGGGTGCGAGCCGGCTTCAAGGGCCACTGCGGCGGACGATTCCACGTCGCCGTGGACGCCGTCCTTGCCGCACACCGGCTTGCCGTCTAACATCACCTCGGCGCCGTCGTCGGAGGTCACCCGGATGCCATAGGCACCGGTGACCGGCGCGACGAGGAAACCGTCGAACACCAGGCCGCAATTGTTGTCACGGGTCATAGGCGTGAGGTTGACCCGATCCGCCACCGCGGTCTTGGCCGGTTGCAGTTGAGTGAAGTCCGGCAGAACCGTTGGGCCTTCTTTCAACTCGTAGATGTTAACCCTCAAGCCGGGCTGTGTCTGACCGGCCGCCACCGCGCGGGCGGGCTTCGCGTTTTTCATCGGATAGGTAACCCTACCGCTCATTCCGCCGTCCGGCCAGATCGCACGCGCCTTGACCACGGTGTCGCGCGTGATATCTATCGGTTTCTGATAGACCGGGGACTTCGCGGTGGGGTCCGAGCCATCGAGGGTATAAACGATTTTCACATTTTCGGCGGGAGCATCGAGTTCGATGGTGCCGGTGCCGACAAACAAATCCGCCGGGTTTTTCTTGCGCGGCGGCAACCAGCCGTTCAGGCGGGCTTCCGTGACGTCGGGCTGGATTTTGCAGACTGAGCGATCATAAGTCATCAGGCCGTTGTTTTCGGTTTCGATATCGGAGAGTTGGGTGTAAACGGCACCGCTGATGCCGGGGTCTTTGGCAAGCCGGGGCCAGGTATCGAGCACTTCCTCGTAGCGTGCGGTGAGATCCTCTTCGGTGGGGAAGGTGCCGACAATGCCAGGGCGGATATACCCCCATCCTTCATCATTCCACGTGTGGTCCTTCACGTTCATGCCGAGGCCGCCGCACTCACCCGCCACCGACGCGCGCGTCGCGGTCGGTTTTGGACCGGGCGGAAACGGATAGAGATGATCGTCGATCACGTCGCCGGCACCCTTGAACATTCCGCCGCTGGCCTCGTTGATCACACGGTGAGGATCCCACGTCTTCACCAACCCGGCCAGACGTTCGGTGTCGTGCTGGCCCCAGCCCTCGTTGAAAATGATCCACATGACGATGCTCGGGTGGTTGTAACGAGTTTCTATCATGCGCCGCAATTCGAGTTCAAATTGTGTTTTGTCAGCAGGCGATGGACTGTCACCCGGGATACCACGGCCGCAGCTTGGCATGTCCTGCCAGACCATCACGCCGAGTTTGTCGCACCAATAATGCCAGCGTTCCGGCTCGACCTTGATGTGTTTGCGAACCATGTTGAAGCCATGCGCCTTGATCATTTCGATATCGTATTTCAGCGCCTCGTCGGTGGGCGCGGTGTAAAGCCCGTCCGGCCACCATCCCTGGTCTAACGGACCGGTCTGGAACACGAACTTGTTGTTGAGCAGAATGCGGGTGACGCCCTTCTCGTCAGGACCGATCGAAATCTTGCGCATGCCGAAGTAACTCCCCACCATGTCCTTGGACGCACCGTCTGTGAGTGTGATGTCGAGGTCATAGAGGAACGGTGCGTCGGGCGTCCACAGCTTCGCATCGGGCACACGCAGCACAATCTCCTCGCCGGCCTTGCCGCCCGCCTCGCCGACTTTCGTCTGGCCGTCGCGGGCCAGCACCCGCACCGTGCCGG
The DNA here is from genome assembly GCA_026397725.1 of Verrucomicrobiota bacterium. GTDB lineage: Bacteria > Verrucomicrobiota > Verrucomicrobiia > Verrucomicrobiales > Akkermansiaceae > Luteolibacter. The sequence continues at coordinate 13,029 of JAPLUI010000043.1, forward strand.
CGTCGGCTTGCACGGTGAGTTTGAGCACGCCGGCGTCGATGTCCGGCACAATTTTGATATCTTTGACATAACTCTTCGGCACGGCTTCGAGCCACACCGTGCCCCAGATGCCGCTGCTCGAGGTGTAAAAAATCGGGTGCTTGACCAGCGACTGCTTGCCATGCGCCTGGCCGCCCTCGTTGGTGGGGTCCCACACCGAGACCACCAGCGATTGCTCACCGCCGGGCTTGAGAGCATCCGTAACGTCGAATTCGAACGGATCATATCCGCCGTCGTGCTTGCCAACCGGCTTGCCATTGACGAGGACCTCGGTGGACCAGTCGGAGACCGTGAAATGCAAGAGCACGCGGCCGCCGCGCCATGCGTCCGGCACGCTGAAGGAACGCTGATACCACAGGCGGTCCTTCGCCGAGACGCGCTGCTTGATGCCGGACAAGGCGGACTCGACCGGATAGGGCACGAGGATCTGGCGGGAGAATTGCGCCGGTTGCGGCGCGTCCTTGGCGGCCAGTTGCGGGCGCGGGTGTTCGGGCAGCGGCTTGGCCGGGTCCACCTGGGCGGCCCAACGAGTCAGCAGATTCCCCGGCACGGGTTGCCACTTCGCAGCACTGGATGTCAGCGCAAGGCCCGGCAGGGTGGCGAGGGTGAGCAGTATTGTCTTCATGGCGGATTGTGAGATATGGATTGGTGAAGGTTGATTGGTTGATTCATTGATGCGTCCCGGGGGCAGCCGTTCTTACACTCTTTCGCGTACACTTGGTCGATCCGGTTAGTCGGGCCGTTAGCTATCGACCAAGCGGTTCGACCAAGGGTAACCGACGAAGTGTGGGGATGAAGAGCGGGGTTGCCGGTGCGCACCGGCAGCCCCTGGATCCCGGAGCAAACCCATGAAACTCCGGAAAGGGATGGAGAAGAGTTGTCAGTTGTCAGTTGTCGGTAATAGGTAGGGCGGCTCGGCCTCGGGCCGCCCACTTGTCCGCCTGCATGGGCGGCACCAAGGCGCGGTGCATGGACCGGCATTGACACCTCGCCCTCGGTGGGCAGTTAGGGCGCGGTGAGGCCGCCACGCCCTACCAGCCGCTTGTTCACGGCGTGGGCGTGACCATCAGGCGGCAGAATTTCCTCGTCGCGGACGGCAGGGTGAACTGGATCCGGTCCGGGCTGGTTAGAACCACGATGCTCGCGTCGGGCGGCACCACGTCCGTCCAGCCGCCCGGCGACAAGTCATCGGAGAGCTGGAACATGTAGGTGGCGGCGGCGGCCGGGTCGTACGGGATGGTCCAGGTGATGGTGCCTGCGGTGTTGACCACGGCGGGCATGGTGGCCGGGTTGCTGGGGGAGGCACCCATGAAGAACTCGATGCCGTTGGGGATGCCGTTGCTGTTGGAATCCGCAGCCGGATCCGAACTCGCGCCGTTGGCGGTCGCCCAGGTGGTGTAAGAAGTGCTTGGCGTGCCTCCGTAGCTGATGAGCACCGTGCCTGAGCCGCCGGCCCCGGCGGTTTGAACGTCACCGCCGCCGCCACCTCCGGTGTTTGCCACGCCGGCGATGTTGGCGGGGCCCGACTCATTGCCCCCGCCCCCGTATCCGCCTCCACCCACGCCGCCGTACCCGGCCTGGAAATTCCAATCCCCCGTGCCGCCTCCCCCACCGCCGGCGAACACGCCGGCCGTCACACCGATGGTGCCAAAGACCGATGACAGGTCCATGCCCGGTCCACCATCCTGCCTGGCATCGGGATAGGTCCCGAGATTGACGTCACCGTCGGCGTTGCTGCCGCCGATGCCCGTCGCGCCGCCACCGCCGCCGCCGCAGTTCCGAACCCCGATTTTGAACAAGCCACCGCCATAACCTTGCATGGGATCAAGGACCAATGCCGCGATTGCCGGCGTGGCGGCATTGCCGGTCCCCCCACTGCTGCCACCCGGGGCGGGAGCCGTGGCGGAGCCTTGACCGCCGCCACCGCCGTATCCGGTCAACGTATCGAAGACGGAGTTGGTGCCGGGGCCACCGTTTGCCGTGCCGGAGCCAGCCGTGCCCCCGGCACCGACCATGAGATAATAAGTGGTGCCGGGACTGACGGGGTACGCGGCATTATGGATCAATCCGCCGGCGCCGCCGCCGCCAAAGCCGCCGCCGCCGCCGCCGCCGACCACCAGCAGGTTGATGGAAGTGACGCCCTCGGGGGCCACCCATTGGCCCGTAGCGGTGCCGTTGCTTGACGTGAACTGGGTGACGGTCGATCCGCCGGGTCCGGCGCTATCGGTCTGCACCGCCGCCGAGGCGAGCACCTGGCCGCCGCTCAGGGTGCCGGTGCTGCGGTCCAAGCCGTCAGTGGAGGTGAACACCGCCGTGACCGCGTGCAGCGCGCCGACGGTGAGCGTGTCGATGTTGATGGAAACCGCAGTGCCATCCGGGCTGGTGCCGGCAGTCACATCAACCGGATCACCCAGGTCCGAGCCATCCACCTTGAACTGGACTGTTCCGGAGGGAATCGGCGGCACGCCGGAGACCGGATGAATCGTGGCGGTGAAGGTCACCGGGTCGCCGAGGGTGGACGGATTCAGCGAGGAGGCCACCGTGGTGGTGGTGGCGGGGCTGACCGTCTGGCCGCCGGCCAGGGTGCCAATGCTGTTAGTAAAATTGCCGCTACCGGTGAAGTCCGCCGTGACCGCGTGTGGTGAACCGACGACCGAGAGCGTGCTGGTGCCCGCCTCTGCAGTGCTTGAACCGGTCCCGAGGGTGACTCCAACCGGATCACCCAAGTTCGTGCCATCCACCTTGAACTGGACCGCTCCGGTGGGGGCATCCGTGCCGGTTTGAGGCAGAATCGTGGCCGTGAAGGTGACGTTCTGGCCGACGTTGGACGGCGTGCCTGACGTGATCACCTCAGTCGTGGTGAAGGTACTGAAGGTTTGCGTCATGCTGAAATCATCGGCATGCACCCAGCCTGTAGTGCAATACACATAAACGCTGTAATCGCCGGCGGCCAGGCCGGTGTACTGGCGCGTCCAGTTCACAAAGTCGCTGGCGGCCGGGTACTGAGGATGGGAACCGAAGGTTGGGGAAGTGGAACCGGACGGGGTGACCGGGTTGTTGCCGCTGTCCCGCAACTCGAAGGTGAGCGCCCCCCCCACGAACCATCCGCTGAGGGAGTAGTTTCCCGCAGCCAGCGTCACGGTTTGCTTGAGCGTGCCGCCGGGATCCATCAGGCGGACGCAGCGGCCGATGGCGTCATGGCTTACCTGCACGTCTTCATAGAGGATGCCGTTCCCCGCCAAGGACCAGTTCGTCGTGTTGCCTGCGAAGCCTCCGTTCAAGAGGATGGTCGCATGGTTGGTAACCGTGACGGCATAGCTCTTCTGGGTGACGCCATCCTCGGCGGTGACGGTGTATTGCACCGGGTTGGCCACCGAGTCGGAGAAGTCCTGCTGGACTCCCGACGCCGGCGAGATGGCGGCGCCGAGCGAGGCCGAGCAAGCGGGCACCAGAGTCGTTAGATCCGTGAAGTGCGGGACGACCAGGGAGACCGTCTGCGCGGTCTGATTGATCGTGCCGACATAGCTGCCCCAGTTGAAGGACACCAAGTCGCAGGCGGTGCTGGGGGCGGTTTTCGGCACCATGCTGAAATCGTCGGCCTGCACCCAGCCTGTGTTGCACAGCACGTAAACGGTGTAAGTGCCTGCAGCCAGACCGGTGTATTCGCGCGTCCAATTTGCCCAAGTTGGGTAAGCCGCCAGGGCCGGGGAAGTGGAACCGGACGGGGTGACCGGGCTGTTGCCGCTGTCCCGCAACTGGAAGGTGCAGGCGCCACCCGTGAACCATCCGCTGAGGATGTAGTTTCCCGCATACAAGGTCACGGTCTGCTTGAGGGTGCCGTTGGGATCCATCAGGCGGACACAGCGGCCGATGGCATCATGACTTCGTTGCACGTCTTCATACAGGACGCCGCCCCCCGCCAAGGTCCAGTTCGACGTGTTGCCTGCAAAGCCCCCGTTCAAGATGATGGTCGGATTCACGGAAGCGGTCACGGTATAGGTGGTCTCGGGGGATCCGCCTTGGGCGGTGACTGTGTAATCCACTGGACCGGAGAAGTCATACTCGGCAGGTCCGCCGTTATCCTTGTTGCAAGTCGCGCCGTAGGACAGGGTGAAGGTGGGCTTGAGCTTCGTCAGGTCCGTGCCATAAGGCAGGACCCAGGTGATCGCGTTGCCGCTGATGGTGGCTGGACTGCCCGGCAAACCGAAGGCCACCATGTTGGCGGCCGGAGCGGGCGAAGTCACCGGCGCAAAGGCCGCCACCGAAAGGGCGCTGCGGCTGGTGCCGGTGCTGGTCCAAGTGTCCTTGACCGTGCTCGCCGGCGTCGTGGCCCGCACTTCGCGGGTGCTGCCCGCTGCCGAGTGGTTATAGCTCGTTTGGATATCCCATTGCTCCGTCTGGCCGGAGGTGGGCGTATAGTTGCCAGTTTGCGTCGAGTTCTCGAGGATGTCCACCAGCCACGCGCCGTCGGTCAACGCGGTGCTAAGCGTCGCCGAATACGGCGGGGCACCCGCATTGAAGTTCGCCACGGCCTCGGGCGCACCTTGGACGACGCCAAAGAGCGACACCGCCGTTGCCACGGTGCCATTCGTGACGCTTCCGGAAAAAGTGACGGTGATGGTATCCGTGGTCTCGGCGGGTGCCACCAGATACCAGAGATCGGTGGCGTTGTAGGTTGACGTGCCATTGACGGCGCGGGCACCCGTCACCTGCGTGAATGCTTGTGGTGATGAGACGCCGAACGCTACGCCGGTCACCGTCACGTTGGCGGTGCTTTCCGTCGCGATGCCGACGACCAGCATGCGGTCCGCACCCGTACCCACGGGGTGCGACCATGCGATGGACGCGCCCGCGCCTTGGCTTGCGGAACTCTTGTTATCATAAGTG
>JAPLUI010000187.1 GCA_026397725.1 Verrucomicrobiota bacterium
GAATTCCTTCGGGTCCACTTTCGGGAAGGTGTAGATCACATGGCCCGGAGTACCCGTCGTGTCAACGTCGTCAGGATTGGCGGGCACCCAGGTCGTGAGGTCGGCGGAAACCTGCACCTCGAAGGAGGCGACCGCACCCACCTGCGGCCAGGAGACCTTGCCGTTCACGACGCCCGGATTGGTGGCGAGGCCATTCTCGCCCATGAAGTAGGCGATGCCGTTGCGCACCCCGTCATTGTTGTAGTCCTTTTCGGCCGTCTGGTCACCGGCGTGGAGGGCCGCCCAGGCATTGTAGCTCGTTGGTCCTGAGGTGACTTCCACCAACTGGAAGCCGTTGAGAGGTAAGCGGCAATCGAACCCGGCAACGGAGATGCTGTGCCCGTTGAAGGTGATGGTGCCGTCCCCGGCGGCCACCGTGTTGGAGAACAGCACATAGTTGTTAGCCTCGACCCAGGTGTCCCCGTTGGCACCCGCGGTATTGCCGCAAGGATGATCCCCCGGGACGTCCGTCACATTGGTCGTCGACCACACGCCGTTGTGCCTTTGATCTGACATATTCGCGGAGGCGAGCCAGACATCGTATGGCTTGCCGGCGGTGAGATTGTTGATCACCAGTTGTTGGGAGTTACCCGTACCCGTATCAAAGTTACGCAAGCCGACAGCGAGCAACTTGAGGTTGGGGTTGCCCCATGGATCCGGACCGCCAAGATTGGAACTGCTGTAGCCCACGCTGGTCACCACGCCACCGGAGTCCAGCAGGGCGCTTGCCGAGCTGGCCGTCCCACCGAGCTGCTGATTCCACGTCTCGCCGAGGCCGCCGGCGGGGCCCACCAGCCCGGTCTGGTTGGCATTATCGATGTTCACATAGACCTTCCCGCTGGGTGCGACGAGATGGACCGTCACGGTGTAGTCCGTGGTGGTCAAGGCATCCTCGGATTGGACGATGAAATGCACCGGGCTGGCAAAGTCAACCGGGGTGGTGTTGCTAACAATCGGGCTGCCGCCAACAGTTGCCAGGGTGCAGGTCGCACCGCCGGACATCACGAAGGTGGGAATGAGGCCACTCACATCGGTGCCGAGCGGCATGACCATGGCAATGTCGGTTCCGGCCATGCTGACCGGCCCCGCCCCGGGGAGCGAGCTGAAGGCATAGATGAGCGCCTCCGGATTGAGCGTCGTCCGGACGCCACGATCCAAGAGCTGCCAGCCACTGAGCGCGGACCAATCGATGCCATTGCAATTCATTTGGATCGTGATTTGTCCACTGTCATTGGGAATGCAGGTGCTTAGGAGCGCATAGTTCTGGCCGTTCACCCAATCCGGCAAATCGGTGCAGGGGGCATTCGCGGTCTGCTGCGAGTATTTGTAGATCGCGGTTCTGCCGCCATTGCCGGGGAGGGCAAAGGCAATATCGTAGGAGTGCGAAACCTCGACGCCGCTGAAGGTGAGAATGTTTTGGAATTGACCCATGATGGCCGCGTCACCGGCTGCCCAGGCCCCAAACCCCATGGCGGCACTGACCAGTTTGTTGCCGCCCATGCTGCCGAAACTACCGGGACCGAAAGCGCCGACAGGGCGCAACGCCTTGCTAACGCTGATGTCGCTGGTGTCGCCGTTGGACCTTTTCAAGTTGCTCACGGCAGCGGAGCCATTGCCACCGTTATTCCAGGTGGTGCCGGTGTAAGCCAATGGCGCAACTTGGGTGGCGGCGGTGCCTTTTTGCTCCCAGGAGGCGGTCCCATCCATCGAATTGTTATACGCCATGTTGATCGTGACGGGGTATTCGGGCAATACGGTGACCGTCACCAGGTAGGGCTGATTGGAGCCATCCTGGGCGCTGATGGTGTAGGTTGCCTGGTTGGTGGCGGAGAAGTCCACGATGGTGCCGCTCGACGGCGAGCCCGTGGCAAAGGTGGAAACCGTGTAAGCGGGCGCGAGGGTCGCCAAGTTCATGCCAAACGGCACGTTCATGGCGATGGTTTTCGCACCTTCATCAATGACGGCTGGCATGCCCCCCGGCAGGCCGAAGGTGAGGATGGCCTTGGCCGAGCTGATGGGGGTGACGGTGACCGTGACGGTATAGTCGGCAGTGATGCTGTTATCCGAGGACTTGACGATGTAATGCACCGGGCCGCCACTGAAGTCGTCCGGGGAGGGGACGGCACTGTTGGGCTGATCGCAGGTTGCCCCGCTGGACAGCGCGTAGGTGGGCGCGAGAGTCGTCAAATTCGTCCCGTAGGGAACCGTCCAGGCAAGGGTCTTGGCGTCCTCGTTGATGACGGCCGGACTGCCCGCGATCCCGAAACTGAGAATCTTCGCCTGCGGCGACGTTTCGACATAGGTTGTGGTCACGCCGTATTTGTCCGCAAGATACCTGCCAACGGCGTTGGCTTCTTCGCTGGAGAGGACGCGGTTGTAGAGAATCAACTCGGGGATGTCGCCATTCAACTGCTGGCCGTTGCCCGGTCGGTCGGCGATGGTCCAGGTCTGGCCGCTGCCGCTGTTATAGTCGCCGCCGGTGCTGCCGATCTGCGTGCCGTCGATCACAAACCGGTATGCCGAACTGCTGCTTTCCATCGCATAAACATGCGTCCCGCTCTGCGGCCAACTGCCATAGGGATTGGTCTCAAAGTTGGTGCGTCCGCCGCGGAAGGCCCCGGGCTGGGATTCGTTCCAGGTGTTGGCCACCCACCGCGAATCGTTGTTGCGGTTGTCGAACAGGTTGTAACGCCCGTCGGTGGTAACGCCGCTGCCAGGCGTCGCGGTCGCGAACATGGAACCCGCGGTGGGAAACTGCACGCTCAGATCGCCCAGATACATCTCGGCGCCAGTGTCATCGTTGACCGCCGGAAACCGCAGCACGGGCCTACCGTTCTTGATGAGATACTTCGGCTGCAGAGCCGTGTCGGTTTGGGTGGCATTATTGCCGTTGCTGGTCGAATCGTTCCACTGCTGGACGAAAACATCGCTGCCCGCGACCCGGACCTGGGTGGTATCGGTGGGATCCACAGCATCAGCCTTCAGCCACACGACCAAACCATTCATGACGGGTAGCCCCGGCGGTGCCGCAGCCACAGTGACCGTCACCTTATAGTCCTTGGTGATGACTGGAGCCATGGAACTGACGATGTAATGCACCGGGCTGGTGAAGTTCTGGGGCTCGCCCGAGCCAAAACCCGCAGGGCATGTCGCCCCGAAGGACGTCGTGTAGGTGGGCGCAAACGCCGTCACATTCGTGCCGTATGGCACAGTCAGGGCGATGTCGGTTCCGGTAATGACGCCCGCATTGCCATAAGGACCGGAGAAGGTCAGGATGTCCGCGGCTGGTGCGGGCGGGGTCACCGGCGCGAAGGCCGCAACCGAAAGTGCCCGACGACTGGTTCCGCTGGTGGTCCAATCGTCCGTAGTCGCGCCGGCGGGCTCTACTTGGCGGGTGCTGCACGCGCCCGCATGGTTGACACCGCCGTTGTACCATTGGGTCGTCTGGCCGGATCCGGGAGTAAAGGAGGCTCCCACCGTCCCGTTGTTGATGGCATCCACGAGCCACGAGCCATAGGTCGAGGTGGTGATGGCAGCCGAATAGGTGTTGCCACCCCCCGCACTATAGTTCGCCACGGCTTCGGGCGCTCCCTGAACTACCCCAAACAATGAGACCGCCCCCGCCACGATGCCATTGCCGACAACATCCGAAAAAGTGACGGTGATGGTATCCGTGACCTCGGCGGGTGCCACCAAATACCAAAGATCGCTGGCATTGGCAGTGGTGGCACCGTTGACGGCGCGGGCACCTGGTACCTGTGTGAGTGCTTGCGTGCCAAACGTCACGCTGGCGACCGTCCGATCGGGATTGCTTTCCGTCGTGACGCCGACCACCAGCATGCGATCCGCGCCCGCGCCCACTGTGTGCGGCCAGGCGACGGACGAGTTGCCACCGCCCAGACTGGCAGAGGTGGCCGCATCGCGTGTAATGGCCGCTTGGGCGCTACCCGCCCCCAGTCCCACAGTCACCGCCGCCGCGAGGGCGAGGTGTTTGAGGGTAGCCCTTGTATTTTCAATTAGATTCTTCATATAGGGTGACTTGATTTCGCTTGTTCATTGCAGGACGCTCGCGCGTCATTGTCATTATTATTATTGGTGATTCCTAACATTCCTGGCGTTGGCCATGCGCATGCCGCATAACGAGCTGCGGCGGAGTTTCCACTCCGCCGCAGCGCCGTGATGAATCGCAGCATTCGCTCCAACAGAGCGAAAGCCTGTCCAGCCGGGTCCGTGGTGTCAAGCGCCAATTCCACTATTTTTTGCGCAGGCCGGAGTGCCATGTTGCGGCGGGGGTGCGTGGCTGGCGTGGTGTCCGTGCAGCCTGCCGCCGCTGGCGGTTATGCCAGCCTGCTGGCGGAGGAGGACTCCGGGTACCAACGGTTATGCCATCCCATGCCGCAGCAGGCTGCGAGCATCACAGCGGCAGCCGGCTGCGCGGGCTCCGCGGTTTGCCGCTTGACACGCCGCTGCCGGTCTGGCAGCCAGCTTGCGAGCGAAGTGCCATGGTCCCTCGTCCGCTCGGCGGCAGGGACGGGGCGCGTCAAATTGAAAATCTTCCGGACAGTGAGCCAACATGGGGTGGAAACCGATCAAGCAACGGCGTGCGGCCCGCAGTGACAGCCAGGCCCAAAGCCGGGCGGATGCTGGCGTGACCGAGTCGCGGGGGCATGCCGCAGCAGGCTGCGGCGGTTACGGCGGCAGCCGACTGCCGCCGTCCCCCGGCCCGCCGTCCAGCCGCCAGCCGGGGCGGTTTCGTGGCTGGCGGGGCTGGCTGCTGCGGGGGGCGCTGCTGGTGCTCTCGCCGCTGGTTTTTTTCGGCCTGCTGGAAGGCGGCTTGCGGCTGGGGGGCTATGGTTATCCGACGGGATTTTTCGTTAGGTCGGAGGCCGGCGGCGGGGATAAGACGAATTCCCGCTTTGCCTGGCGCTGCTTCCCCCCAAGCCTCGCCCGCACCCCGCAGCCCGCCCGGCTGCTCCCCAAGCCCAAAGACACGGTGCGCATTTACCTGCTCGGGAGTTCTGCGGCCATGGGCATCCCACAACCGTCATACGGTTTCGGCCGGATCCTTGAGGTCATGCTGCGCGCGTGCTACCCCGGGCAGCCATTCGAGGTCGTCAATGCGGCCATGACGGCGATCAATTCGCATGTGGTCCGGGAAATCGCCCGCGACTGCGCAGCCCATGAGCCCAGCCTGTTTGTCATCTACACGGGCAACAACGAGGTGATCGGCCCCTACGGCCCGGGCACCGTCTTCCAGCGCTGGTCGCCGAGCCTGCGGCTGGTCCGGGCCAATCTCAGGGTGAAATCAACGCGCGTCGGCCAGTTGTTAGGCAACGTGCTCGGAGCCTTCCGCCGCGACGCAGGCACGCCGACCCAATGGCGCGGCATGGAGATGTTTCAGAACAACCCCGTCACGGCCGATGACCCGCGACTGACGGTGGTGTACGCCAACCTCCGGCAGAATCTAACGGACATCTGCCGCCTCGCCCGCCGCGCGGGCGCCCCGGTGATTCTATCCACGGTGGCCGTCAACCAACGCGACTGCCCGCCGCTCGCCTCCCGGCACCGCCCCGGCCTGACCCCTGCGGATCTGGCACGCTGGCAGGCGATCTATCAGGAAGGTGTGGACCTGGAGGCCCGGAGTCTGTGGCGCGAAGCGGTGGCACGCTACGAGGCGGCGGCCAGCCTCGACGAGCGCTTCGCGGACCTGCAGTTTCGGCTTGGCCGGTGCCTGGTGGCGGCGGGCCGGGGCGCTGAGGCGGGCGAGCGCTTCGGGCTGGCGCGGGATCTGGACGTGCTGCGGTTCCGCGCCGACACCCGCATCAACGCCCTCATCCGCGAAGTGGCCGCAGCCCAAAAAGCCACCGGGGTCCATCTGGCGGATGCGGAACAGGCGCTGGCCCGGAGCGCTTTGAGCCCGGACGGCATCCCGGGTCAGGAGTTGTTCTATGAGCATGTCCACCTGACCTTCGACGGCAACTATCTGCTGGCCCAGACCGTGCTGGAGCAAGTTGCCACCGCCCTGCCCGAGCTGGCGCTTGCTCGCGGCCAAGGCGCCATCCCCTCCCGCCAGCAGTGCGCCGCAGCGCTGGCCCTAACGGCCTTTGATGAGTATAAAATGGCTGCCACCATGGAATCCATGACGTCCCAACAACCGTTCACCGAGCAGATGGATCATGCCCGCTATCAGGCGGCCGCACATCAGCGGGCGGAAAGCCTCAAACAACTCGCGCTGACGCAACCCGCCATGCAGACCGCGTGGCAGACCTACACTGCGGCACTGGCCGCGACCCCGGATGACTGGCGCTTGCATGAGGGCTTCGCGATGCTGGCCAGCGCCTGCGGGCGCCCCGACGTGGCCGTGACGCAGTTGCGGACGGTGCTCAAGCAGGTGCCGTGGGTGGCCGAGGCCCACAGCAACCTTGGTGCCATGCTGGCGGATCGCGGGCAGGTGGACGAGGCGCTCACTCATTATCAGCAGGCCCTGGCCATCCAGCCCAACCTCGCGGAAGCTCACTATAACTTCGGCAACGCGCTGGCCGGGCGCGGGCGCATCGAGGAAGCCATGGTCCACTATCAGAAGGCCCTCGACACCAATCCCGACGATGCGGATTACCACCACAACCTCGGCACCCTCCAGGCCGGGCGCGGCCGGCACGATGAGGCCATGAGTCATTTCCAGGCGGCCGTTGCACTCCGCCCGGGTGAGGCACGCTTCCACCACAGCCTCGCAGCGGCCCTGGCCGAGCGCGGACGCCTCGATCCGGCCATCGCCGAGTACCAGAAGCTCCTGGAAATCGCACCCGACAGCGCGGAAACCCACTACCAGCTCGGGGTTGTGCTCGCCGGCTGCGGACGGGTCGATGAGGCCATCGTCCATTACCAACAGGCATTGAAGATCAAACCCGATTACACCCAGGCTCGCCGGAACCTTGAGGCAGTTGAGGCCGCCCGTTCGAGCGGGAAATGATGCTGCCGAATCCGCCTCGGCCCGCAGACCGCCGGGCTGGTGCGGCAACGCAGTGGAGGTCTGCTGGAACCGGCATGCGGCAGGTTGGCCAGCTCCAAGTGATCCGCATGCAATGCTTCACCCGGCATCCGCCGCGGCGCTTCCTCCACAGGGGCGGTAACGGAGAGGATTGCCATCTGGGCGGCAAGAAATTCCCCAAGCCGCCGGAGTTTGGGATGGCCACGCGCAGCTTGGTGTGCTACCCTCCGGCCACGACCCAGGTCGCTCAAATCCAGTGCCATGAATTATAGCGAAGCCATCGAATGGTTGTTTTCCACGCAGATGTTCGGGATCAAGCTCGGGCTGGACGGGCCACGGCAATTGCTGAAGGAATTCCTCGCCTATCCGAAGCACGGGGTGACGGTGATTCACGTGGCCGGCACCAATGGCAAGGGCAGCACCTGCGCGATGATGGACAGCATCGCCCGCGCCTGCGGCAGACGCTGCGGGCTGTTCACCTCGCCGCATCTGATCGACTACCGCGAGCGCATCAAGGTGTCCGGCCAGGACCTCCCCGAGGCCGCTTGCGCCGCCGGTCTAACCGAACTGCGGACGCTCTGCGAGCGCCTCGATCCGCATCCCACTTTTTTTGAAATCACTCTGGCCCTGGCCCTGCGCTGGTTCGGCCAGTGCGAGTGCGAATGCATCATCCTGGAAACCGGCATGGGCGGTCGGCTCGATGCCACCACCGCAGTCCCGGCGGATGTTTGCGTCATCACTCCCATCGGTCTCGACCACACCCAATGGCTCGGCGACACCCTCGATCAAATCGCCGCCGAAAAGGCCGGGATCTTGGTTCCCGGCAAGCCGGCCATCTCCGCCGCGCAGCCAGCGGTGGTCAGACAGGTGTTGGAAGCACAGGCCAGTCAATCCCGCAGCCCGCTCGAATTCATCGAAGACCCGCTGCACGGCTACTTCATCGCCCTGCCCGGTGCGCATCAGGCATGGAATGCCGCACTCGCCGTTGCCGCACTGCACCGTGCCGGGGTGGCCTTGACCTTCGACGGCATCCAATACGGTCTGGCCAAGGTCCACTGGCCGGGGCGCTTTGAGGTGTTCCCGGCAGCGTCCGTCCCCGGGGCGAGTGAGCCCGTCGTCTTGGATGGAGCCCACAATCCGCATGCCGCCAAGGTTCTCGCCGAGACCTGGCAAGCCGCCTTTCCCGGTCGGCCAGCCGCCTTGGTCTTCAGTGCCGCAACTTTCAAGGACATTGCCGGCATGCTCAGCGTGCTCGCCCCGCTGGCCGCCAGCATCCATCTCTGCCCCGTCGATACCCCGCGTGCCGTCCCCTGCGCGGAACTGGCCGCAGCCCTGCCCCCGGACGCGCCGCCGCACCGTTCATTCGACACCTTCCCCGCCGCCTTTGCCGCCGCCCTCGCCACCGGTGATCCGGTGCTGATCGCCGGCTCGTTGTTCCTCGTCGGCGAGGCCCGCGCCTATCTAACGGAAAGGCGGTTCCAAGCCTCGGCGCAATAGCCGGTCCGGAACGACCATGCCAGCGGATTGGATCCTGCCTGGCGACGCACGGAGGCGAGCCGTCCCGCAGGTCGTTGCATCATGCCGCGCTGCAAGCCGCGCCCGCCACCCGCATCCTGCTCCCGACCCACTCGCCCCCGGTTCAAGGAGCGTGGGCGTCCCCGCCCACCAGCCAATGAATCGCGCAAGCAGCCTGCCGCAAGCGCTTTCCCTTGCTCATCTCATTGGCCCACGACAAGCATGTCGTGGCCCCGAAAGCTTTCCACTTAGCCTCACTCAATCCTTCCAGAATCCGCAATTCTCAAATATCAACCCGGCATCGACTGACAGGTGCTACGAACTCATCATTTACCGGAGCCGCGAGGATCAGGCCTTCCTCGTGAAGTCCCGGAACTCCCCGGCTGCATGGCCGACGGCGCATCCTACGAGGAGGCCGTTGCCAATGCCCAGGTGGTCATCGCCGAATGGATCGAAACCGCCCAAGCCCTCGGCCGCCCCATCCCCGAACCCAAGGAGCGTGGGCGTCGCGCCCACCTGCCAATGAGGTGAGAAAGTACGAGTGGCAAAGCCTCATCCCTTTCTCCCCTCATTGGCGAATGCGGGCGAGACGCCCGCGCTCCTTGAGGCGGGCGAGACGCCCGCGCTCCTTGATGCGGGGGAGACGCCCGCGCTCCTTTCGCCTCCGGTCGGGGCTTCTTGACTTTTGGGTCAGGCGCTGCAATTTGATCCGCCAACGATTCGCCGCTTTCACTCCGCCATTTCCCTGCTAAGCTCGGCGCAGCGATGACCCTCCCTGAAGCACGCCATATTCTCGGGCTAGGTTCCGAGGAAGATCCTCTGCCGCAGATGGCGGACTTGCGCATTGTGCGCGAACGCATCGCCGAACTGGTGCGCACCGAGCCCGATGCAGCCTTGGCGGAACGCTATCAAGTGGGGCTGGTGGATTACGACAGAGCCCTCGCCGCCGTGCGCGAGGCGCTGGAAGCCGCCGCTCCGGCGGTTCCCGTGCCGGAAGCCCACCCGGCTGCCGCCCTGGCCCAAGCCCCCGCAGCCATCCCCGCCCCGGCCGCCGCGCCGCCCCGCCGCAGCCACGCCCCGGCACTGCGGGTCTGGCTTCTCATCCTCGTGCTCGGCGCGGCCGGTGGCGGCTGGTTCCATCTGAAAATCCAGGAGGAAAACCAAGCCCAACGCCAGATCCGCATCACCCGCCTCGAACGCGAAGGTGCGGCCCACCTCGAGAACCGCCGCTGGCCCGAAGCCAGCGCCACCTTTGATGAAATCGAACGCCTCGCCCCAACCTCTCAAATCGCCCCCATGGGCCGCCGCAGCATCGCAGCCGGCATGGCAGAGGAACATCAGCAATTCGCCGGCTACTGGAGCGGCCAGGCCCAAGCCGCCCTGGATGCCGGACGCTGGGATGAAGCGGAAAACGCCGCCCGCCAAGTGCTGGAAAAATTTCCGGCGGACCAGGACAGCGCCGCCTTGCTGGAGGTGATCGCCGCCGCCCGCGCCGCCGCCGCCCGCCGCGCCGCCGTCACCGCCGCCCGCGACCTCCTCACCCGCCGCCAGTGGGATGCCGCCATCCAGGCCGCCAACCACATTCTAGCCACTCAGCCCGCCGACCCTGACGCCGCCGCCCTGCTCGCCGAGGCCACTGCCGCCAGGGACCAAGCCGCCGCCACACTCGCCAAAGCCCAAGCCCTCTTCCAACAAGCCGCGGCCCGCGATCAGGGGCAATTCGACCAAGTCGCCCTCGACTGGCTCCGCGAAGCCAGCGCCCTCGCCCCGGAAGATCCGGACATCTCCGCACTGCTGGAAAAAATGGCGTCGTACACCCGCACCCTGCGGGTTCCCCGGGATTATCCGACCCCGACGGAAGCGCTCGCCAACGCCCGCGCCAGCGACCGCATCATCATCAACGAAGGCACCTGGCAAGGCCCGCTCACCGTCAACACCGCCATCGAACTCCAAGGCGCCGGCCCCGACAAAACCCGCATCGAATGCCCTGCCGAGGCCGGCTGCGCCATCACCCTCGGGCCCGCCGCCACCGGCAGCCGCCTCAGCGGCATCACCTTCCGCCACGAATCCCAAACCGCCGAATCCAAACGCTACTCCGCCGGCCTCGTCCGCGGCGCCGAGGTCAGCATGATCGATTGCCACTTCATCGACGCCTGCGGTCACGGCCTCGCCGTCATCGAAAGCGGCCAGGCCCATGTGACCCGCTGTCGCTTTGCCGACAACGCTTGGGACGGGGCCGCCGCCATGGGAGCGGGCAGCCTCCTTGACATCCGCGATTCCCAGGCCACCGGCAATTTCGAACATGGCATCGAGTCATGGGATGGCGCCGCCGTCGTCCTGCTCAACAACCGCTGCGAAGGCAACGGCCGCAATGGCATCCATGCCGACAACCCCAAATCCCCAGCCACCATCGAAGGGAACCAACTCCTCGCCAACCGCGAGTTCGGGCTGGTCCTCGCCGCCGCCGGGTCCGGCCACATCCGCAAAAACACCGCCCGCGGCAATCTCCTCGGCGGCTTCGTCATCCGCGCCGCCGCCCGCATCCCGATCGCCGGCAACCTACTCACCCGCAATCAAGGCCCCGGCCTTACCCTCGAAAAAGGTCTCGATCCCGCCGCCTACGCCGACAACACCCTGTCCGGCAACACCGGCAAACAGGTTCTAACAGACTTTGCCTTTCCCCCGGCCCCCACCTCCGGCACGCCCGGCACGCCCGCGAAAGCCGTGCCCTGAAGGTGGCCGCTCCAACTCCATGAGCTTCTTTCGATGATCTTGCAGTCCACTCCATCTTCCCGGTCTGAAGCGCAGGGAAGCCGTCCGCGCGTCGCGATCATTCAAAAGAGTGACGGGCTGTTGACCTGGTGTACGGATTTGGCGGTGGCCTTTCGTGAGGCGGGAGTGACCACGACCATTGCGAACTTCCGCGCGTGCTCGCTCGCCGAACGCTGGACGCAACTCACCAGCAAGCGCCGCCTGCTGTTCAATCCGACGACCTGCCAGCGCCTGGCAAAAATCCTGGCCGATTTCTCGCCGGATCTGGTGCTCATCCTCAACTACCCGGGCCTGCCAGCGGATGCTGCCACGATCCTTCGCCAGGCCCTGCGGCCGGGGGTCCCGGTGGTGGGCTGGCTCTGTGACAGTGTCGAGGCCTTTCCCGCAGGGCATGAGGTCCTGCTCGATGGGCTCTACTATTTTGATTCGGCAAGTCTGCCGGTTTTGGAAAAACACTATCAGGGCAGCCGCGCTCGCTTGGAGTTCCTGCCACTTGCCGCCTGCCCGCGACGCTATGCCTGCCCCGTGATCGACATCCGCTCCCGCAAGCCCTTTCTCGTCTTTGCCGGCAACTGCACCCCCTCCCGGCAAGCGTTTTTTGCCGCCTACCGCGGCCTCGGCAAGCGCCTGGATCTGTATGGCCCGCATGGCGGCAACTGGCCGCGGCTTTGGCGCAATCGCAAGCTGTCATCCGCGGATCTGGCCCGGATCTATCGGGGACACCTGATCAATCTCAACCTGCGGCAGCCGGGCAACACCACCAACGGACTCAATCTGCGGGCGTTTGAGATTCCATGTGCCGGCGGCCTGGCAACCTATCCCGCAGTGCCCGATCTCCCCAGATGTTTCACGCCAAACGAGGAAGTCCTCATTTACAGTTCGGCGGAGGATCTGATGGAAACCGTCAGGCAAACCCTCCGCCATCCTGACGCGGCCCTCACCATCACCCGCGCCGGCCATCAGCGCGTGATGCGGGAACACACGTTCTATCATCGTGCCAGCCGCATCCTCGGGGATTGGATCGGACCCTCGTTCCAACCGAACCTGCCGGCTTACCTCGCCGCCTCACCATGAGCCTCCCACTTGCATCCGCGCCGGCGCCCCGTCTCGCGGACGGCGTGCTGGTCATCAATCTCGACCACCGCCCCGAGCGCATGGAACGCTTCACGAACATGGCCCGGCACATCAGTGTGCTGCAAGGGTGGGAGCGGCTCCCCGCCGTCAATGGCGTGGAGATTCCCGGGTATGGCCAGCCGCCATGGTTTCGCCACCGGCCGCGCGACCGCTGCTGGGCCGGCCGCGCCGGCTGCACCCTGTCTCACCGCAACGCCATCGCCTGCGCCAAAGACCGGGGTTGGCACAGCGTCCTAATCCTGGAAGATGACATCCAACTCGGGGC
The DNA here is from genome assembly GCA_026397725.1 of Verrucomicrobiota bacterium. Taxonomy (GTDB): domain Bacteria; phylum Verrucomicrobiota; class Verrucomicrobiia; order Verrucomicrobiales; family Akkermansiaceae; genus Luteolibacter. Next base: position 12,714 of record JAPLUI010000187.1, read on the forward strand.
ATCCTTCGACACCATGGCACAGCTCGTGATCGAGCACACGAGCACCTGCCCCAAGCACTGGGACGCATGCTATCTCGGCCTGTCACAACCGGTCGGCCCCAGCCTCAAACTCCACGCCCTGGGCGGCACCCAGGCGGTCTATCAGATCTTCGGCTGCACCGGTACCTTCGCATACATCTTGAAACGGGAGGCCTTCGACTGGCTGCTGGCCAAGCTGCCGACCCCGGAAACCATTTGGACCTGGGTGTCGCGCCATCGGGCGATCGACCGCTGGTATGCCAGGAACCTGTCCGCCCGCTTCACGGTGCAGGCGGTTTCCCCGAACCTCATCGGGCATTATTCCAGCTTTTCAGACATCGGCCAACGGGCCGGGGCCGATCTGCTCACTGCGGAATCCGCAACCCACCAACCGGAACACCTGCAGCCAAGCGGAAAACTCGCCTTTCAGCTCCACTCGGCATGCCTGCGGCTGCGCTTCCTGGTCACCATGGCCATCAACCGGATCCAGGGTGCAATGAAGCGTGCCCGCGGGTTCTGACCCGTCCCTAACAGCCAGCCGCGCGATGTCCCTGCTCCGAACCCTATCGCTCCTTCACCACGCCAGCCATCAGGCGTTTCCGGTTGGCAGGAATGGCAGTGTCCTCAAGCGCCTCAAGTTCGTGCTGCGCAGTTGGCCCCACCGGCGGAGCAATCTCATCTGGTTTGATCTGCTGCAGCACGATGCCTTCATGCGCAGGCTGGCCGACCACGATCACCGCATCTATCGAAAACTCTACCGCCCGTATCTCTCAAGCACCTGGACCAAAGACCGCACCCTGGCGGCCTTGCAGGCCAACTACACGTGCTGGCGGGAAAAACTCCCGCCAGCCACCGTGGCAGCAATTTTCCTGACTGATGCCTTTTGCCTGGCCGAGTGGCACGCCAACCGGACCTATCAACTGCGCATGACGCACGATCCGCGGTTCTATCAAGAGGGTGAGATCACCATCAGCCTGTGGTGCCCGGAACTGGGTGAAGGCGAACTCGCCCTGCTCTCGGCAACCCTGGCACCCGCTGCGGATGGCACCATGACATTGCATATCGGCGGGCTGCAAGGGGCCGCCCGCACGCTCGGCCTCGCCGGTCTCAAGGAGGCGGGCCGTGACCTGCACGGCCTGCGGCCGAAGTGTCTGCTGGTCATTGCCGCGCAAGCGGTGGCGAAGCACCTCGGCTGCCTGCGCATCCTGGCCACCAGTTCCGCCGGTCATGCCTATACTGCCGATCGTCGCCGCCAGACCAGCGAGCGGCGGAAAATGTTTTTTGACTATGACTCATTCTGGGAGGAATGTGACGGCGTCCGCGAGGGCGCTGCGTTCTATGCCCTGCCCCTCAGCACCGTCCGGCGCCCGCGTGAGGCAATGAAACCCCAAAAGCGCCCGATGTATCACCGGCGTTATGCCATGCTTGACGAGCTTGAGGTCGCGGTCACCCAGGCCTTGGCTCCCGCAGTGGAATGATAGTTATCCAACGCCGCCACCGTTCATGCCAGCCGCACCCATTGCTCCCCGACTCCGCGTGGCGGTCACCACCACCGTCGGCCATGCCGGCCTGGAGGCCCTGTGTCCCAAGCGCATCCTGAGTTGGGGCCACTGTGACTTCCTCCTCAATCCGCCCCGTGGCACGGCATGCGACTATTGGATTGTGTTTGCCGGCAGTCGTGACCGTGACCGCCTGGTCTGCGCGCCCGAAAACACGCTCTTCATCGCCGGCGAACCTCCCGCCAAGAAGATCTACCCGCAAGCATTCTATGCCCAATTCCACCGGGTCGTCAGCACCCATGCCGCCGACCCGCATCCCAGGGTGACCACCAGTCTGCCCGGCCTCAACTGGCATGTCGGCCTTGATCGCAAGGAAGACCGCTATCACTACGGGTATGATGAACTCAAAACCCTCATGCCCGGCCCCAAGTCGGACACCATCTCCGTGGTGTGCTCGAATCTAACGACGACGGCGGGCCAGCGCGAGCGCTTGAGGTTTCTCGACCAGCTCAGGGCCGCGCTGGGGGATCAGCTCGTCCACTACGGGCGCGGCTTTACCCCGATCCCCGACAAAATGGATGCGATCCTGCCGCACCGGTATCATCTCGTGTTGGAGAATTCCCGCTCCCCGGACTACTGGACGGAAAAACTCTCGGACGCCTATCTGGGCTGGGCACACCCGATTTATGTCGGGTGCCCGAATCTGGCCGACTATTTTCCGGCCGCTGGCTTCACCGCCGTCGAGGTGACCGAACCTGCGGCGGCGCTGGCCATCATTCGGGCCAAGCTCCGCCAATGGCCGGCCCATGAAGTGCTGGCGCGGTGCCGGGATTTGGTCCTGGACACCTACAACCCCTTTGCCCGTTTCGCCCATTGGGCGGAGCGGTTCCATCAGCCGGAGCGGTCGCCGCAACCGCTGTCCATCACCACCCACAAAGCCTTCCGGCCGTTTCCCGGAGGGCTGCTATACCGCTTGAAAACCCGGGTGTGAAAACCGCATGCCCTTACCGGTATCCGGCTATTTTCGCCCGTCGGCGTTGCCTGCGTTCGCTGAGCAGAAACGGCAAGCCGAGGATCTTCAACGGCCACTTGAGCAACGGATGCCTGGCCATCAGCAGCCTGAGGCCACGCGCCAATGTGCCCGGCGTGGCGACCAGCATCCCCGCGGCGGAAAAACGATGGGTGGCATCCAGCAGTGAGAACTTGAGGCGCTCACGGGAACCTGCGAGGACGCGGTTGTGATCCGCCTCCGGGCCTTCCCAGGTCATGCCACGTTGCATGGGAACATGCTGATAGTGGTGATTCTGGTGCAAGGCCGTGATCCTCGCCGTCGCATCAATCACCGGCAGGCGATGCGCCAGCGCATTATAGATCATCCAGTTATCCCAACCCGGCCGGCCCACCGCGAATCCGGGGATCTCACACAACTCAGCACATGCCGGAAAGATGAAGTAGTCGATGGCAAACGGGGTCTCGAGTTTCCCCGCCGCGGCGAGCCGCAGGCCAAAGCCCCGGTCCCGCATCTCCGCCGGGGCAACGCTGGTGTCCAGGTCGATGTTGGTCCGGCGGCCGACCGCCAGAAACTTCGCATGGTCCACGCCGCGGATGGCATCTATCAACGACTGGGTGAACATGATGTCGCAGTTCACATAGACGAGCAGCGGGAATTTGGCCAGGGCCCGGACCTTGCGGAAGCCGTCCCCCAGCAGGGGGGTTCCGAACGGGGTGCACGCAATCTCAGGAATCCAGCCGAGGTCAAGTTCGCGGGCAATCTCCCCGACGCCGTCCTCGTTGCCTAGCAGCATGATCTCCGGCGGCGGCTCAAGGCATTTCCAGGAAGTGATGGCATTGCGCTGAATGATGCCAAGGTGCCCGACGAACGGTTTGGGAATGGCAAAAATGGTCAGCATGTCAGTCAGGTGCTTGCTGCCGCACATGCGCCGCCTGCGGCGGGTGAATCGAGGGGAAGCGCCCGCGCAACAATCACTGTCGCATGGCATCCGAGATGTGTTGTAGCGGCGCTCTGTGAGCGTCGCTGTGAAGCCATTGCGCGGCGTTGTAGCGGCGGTCTGTGACCGTCGCTGGCGAATGCATCGCGCATCTCTTTGGCATCGGCGCTCATAGACCCGCCGCTACAATGCGACAGATATTCAGGCGCGGCTCTCAAGGTCCGGCGTCCGTGCCGGTGGCATGACGTGCCCGAACGCTTCAATGAACGGTTGCCAGAAGCCGGGGTCGTAACGCTCCCAGGCATGGCAGCCGAAGGGAAGTTCCCGGGCGGTCAGTACAAACAGTCGGCGCGGCTGACATTCAAAGGCAAAGAACATGCCAACCGCGGCAGGCGCCACTTTGAAGCCGGGGAAAACCCGCGGCACCACCATCGAAAAAAATCCGTCCTCGAACATCTTCGGAGTTGCGAGGTAATTCCCATACAGGTTCGATTTCCTGAGATACTTGTGCAGCAGGCGGTGAAAACGCCAGGCCTTGCCGACCAGCGACAGGCCCCGGTATTTTCTCCAGAGGTCATCCCAGGTCCGCACTCGCGCACGGGGAAAGGGCGGGGTCAGCACCGCCATGAACGCGCCAACGCGACGGAGGGACAGTCCGCCATTTCCTCCCCACGGCAGCAGGGGATCAGCCGCTGTTGACTCGTCAGAGCCTTCGAACCACGGGGCTCCGAGGTAGTCATATCCCTGATGACACCAGTATGTTAGCGTGTCTTTGAACACGAAGGCATCGAGCTGGTGGATCAGGATGTAGGTGTATTTTGCAAAGCGCTGGTAAAAATGCCGGTCAAAGAGCAGTTGGTTGTATGCTTTGACGCTGGATAAACATTGCTGATCAAAGCATTCCACCAGAGGCTCAATGCCGTGTTCTCCGCAGAGTTGGAGATAGGGGCGGATCTCAAAGGTGTCGGTGCACACCAGGATGATCGGGTACTGTCCCAGCAGCTTACAGCATTGAGCCAGCGCAATGGCTTCAAGGGCGTTGGGCGCACTTCGATATACGGGAATGACAATCGCCACCGCCTGCGTGGCAGATGTCAGGCCCTCCGTCGCCACGCCGTTGGTACCGGGTGCTGTGGGTCGGTGTGAGGTCATGATGGCCGAGCCGCTGGTCTATCTGGGCTTGCGACTCACCTCACCCTGGCCGAAGCGACGGGAGAACCAGCGTTTGAGCTTGCGTCCGGAGCGGCGGATTTCCTTCCAGGTCCGGTAGGGCTGATTGACATACCAGGGCTTGCGAGGCGGTGGCAGATAGGGCCAGGAGTCCATCTTCAGCATCGCCGCATAGGGCGTGGCCGCGGCTCGCGTCTGGGTGATGTCGATGAAGTTCTGAAGTTGCTGGTGAAAGATCTCATAGGTCTTGAGGTAATTGATGGCGCCCTGGGCCAAGGTGGCCTGGGCCCGTTCGAGTTCAGCCGGCTCAGCACCCCAGGCATAGCCCTCCGGGCCGAGTTCGTTGCGGGCAATAATCTCGGTAAGATGAGGGTTGGGCAGGAACACGGCGGGGCACCCGCAGAGCACGGCCTCAGTGGCCAGCGCCGTATTCTCGTAAGTATAGAAAACCTCCGAACGGCGCAGGAGATCCGCAACCTCAGCGGTGGTGGGAGAGTCCGGCAGTTGCCGCGTGATTTCCACGCAGTCCTTCGTGATGGGCAGCAGTTCGCCGCCATGGACGGTTTGGTACTTGGCGGCGAAAAAGCTGCAACCTTTCCGCTCTCGGGTTTCGTCCGAAGGATAGAATATCCGGGTATCTACGGTCGGCATGTGCAGCACCTGATCCGGATGACCGGCCGCCCCCGCCAGTTCCCGGCAATAGCCGAAGCATAGTTCGGTCGGATCATAGCCTGTGTCGCCGCCAAGCAACCCGGGAAAGTTCATGACCCAGCGTGCGACCACAGGTGCCTGCAAGGGGTTGCCGCTGACCACCTCGGTATAGAGCAGGATGGGCGTCAGCCCCCGTTGGAAGTGCTCCTCGGCGTGGTGCTTCTGCAACATGGGTGCCTTGAGTTCTGGGTTCGTCCAGGGGGCGTGGAAACTTCCGTGGGGATTGTGGGTGATGTAAGCCTCGAAGCCCAGCCGGTTGAGGGTGTGGCATAAGAGGTACAGGGCGCGGATCCCGGCGGAGGATTGGATCCAACAAGGGGTGGAGATATAGTACGGATGGGTACGGCTGCCGGTGGGAAACAGCAGCTTCCCCTGCACCCGGTCCCAGGCGGCTTGAAGGTCGGGAGGCATCATGGAAACTTGTTGGCAGAAGAAGTTAAACCTCCAGCAGCCGGATCACGGAGGATGGCCCAAGCCACGCCATACTCGGGAACAGCGCCTGCCCATGGAGGTGGCCGACGCTTGCTGCGGAACAGGCTCACAGCCCGCGGCTATAGATGAGACTCTTGAGCTGTTCGCTGTTGCAGTAGGGCGAGTCGATCATGTCGATCATGATCGGCGCGTCTTGCGGGCAGTTCTGGGTCAGATTGTGACCATATTTGCCCAGCATGAGTTCGCGGCAGGAGATCTGGCCCCTCTGAAGCGGGATCGCCATGTAAATGTCGTCTTCGGTGAGGGACTGCCCGGCGAGCAGATCCCTGCGTGCATAAACGCCGCGGATATAGGAGTCAAGGTAGGCGGTTTCCTTGTGCAGGGGGATCTTGCGGCTTTGTCGCGCCGTACCGCAGAACTCCACCACCTTGTGGAAAGTCTTGAACCAAACGTCTAACTGCTCCGGCAGCGAGGAATAGGTGGCCACCTGGAAGCCATCGCTGTTGACGTCGATGTGGCGCTCGAAAGTGCGGGTGCCCTTGGCGTAAGCGATGGCGATGGAAGTGGTCCAGTCATGGTACTCGTGACACGAGTAGCCGATGGTATGCCCGGGGTAACGGTCGCGGAAGAAACAGATCTGTTCCAGCTCGGCCTCGCTGTCCTCGTGGGGATAGGCGGCGACGCAGTGGTTGATGGCGAGGGGGATGTCGCGATGCTCGAAGAAGGTGACCACGTCGTCCATGTCCTTGAGCGGGGTGCCGCCGAAGGAAATGATGCAAGGCTTGCGCGTGCTGGCGATTTTCTCCAGCAACAGCCAATCGTTCGAATCGGCGCTGGCGATCTTGATGATGGGCAAGTTGAATTCGACGCACCAATCCACGGACTTCTCGTCGAAGGGCGTCGCCATCGGCATGCATCCGCTCTTCTTGATGGCTTCCACCAGGACCGCGTAATCCTCCTTGGGCATCTTGGTGTCGAGCACCCGCTTGACATAGCGCACGTCGTCCCGGCCGCGGAAATCCTTGTGAACAAAATTGTCCACGTCCCGGAACTGGAGCTTGATGGCGGCGCGGACGTTGTTGAAGCGCACCACGCGGCTGTGCTCATGGACGATTTGCAGGGCCCGCGCCAGCTTGCCCTGATGGTTGCTCGCCATCTCGAGGACGAAGAGGTTTTCAAAAATGTCTCGGTTCATAGGGGGAAATGGCGAGGGGGAATATCTAGCCGACGGCGACTTCGTTTTCAATAAAGTGATTCACGGCGGGCACGATGTCGGCCGCCAGTGCCACCGGGAGTTTCTCCATCCGGCCGAAGCCGCGGGTCAGGATGCAGTTGACGGTTTGGCCGGTATTCTTCTTGTCCTGTTGGATCGCCCGGAAGATGGCGTCGCGGGGTGCCGTCTGAAGTTGCGTGCCATAAGGCTCATACCACGGGGTCAGCAAGGTCTTGAGTTCGCGGTAGTGCCCGGTCGGAACCAAGCCCAGGCGTGCCGAAAGATGGGTGGCGGTGAGCACGCCCAGAATGACGGCGATGCCGTGCGGAATGCCGAAGTGCGTGGCGGATTCGTAGGCGTGGCCGAAGGTGTGGCCGTAATTGAGCAGGTTGCGGATGCCGCGGTCGAATTCGTCCGCTTCGATGTAGGGTTGCTTCACCGCCATGGAACGGGCCACCCATTTGGACAGGACTGGCGGCTGGCTGCGGACGTCCTGCAGGTCGTGCATCAACTCCCGGAAGCCGACCTCGCCAGCGAGGAGTTGCAGCTTGATGACTTCGCCCAGTCCCGAGCGGATTTCGTCCCACGGCAGTGTGGCCAGCACCCCGCCGGGCACCACCACGCGATGGGGTGGATAGAAGGTGCCGATCTGGTTTTTGTAGGGACCGATGTTGATGGAACTCTTGCTGCCGATACAACTGTCTGCCTGGGCCAGCAGGGTGGTGGGCAGCAACTCCCAGCGCACGCCGCGAAACAGCACGCTGGCGATGAAGCAGCCGATGTCCTGCAACACCCCGCCGCCCAGGACCACGATCACCCCGTCGCGCTTCAGACCGCGTTGTAACAGTTCCAGAAAGAGGGGCGTGAGCGCCTCGAACGATTTGTGCTGCTCCGTGGCTTCCACCTGAACGGTCCGTTCCGCCGGGAGGAGCGGGTGCAACTCCGCGCCATGCAATTCCGCCAAGCGCCGATCCACCAGAAACAGCGCCCGCTCGCCGCCGGCGACGGATGCCAGTGCCTCGCGGAGTGAGGCAAATTCCTCCACCGTGTATTCGTGAGAGCGGCTCTTGATGGTCAGCATGGCAGACGACTATTGACAGGTGAAGCCACCATCCACAAGGATTGTTTGCCCCGTCAGATAGGTGTTTTCCGCCGACACCAGAAACGCGGCCACCTCCGCCAGTTCTTCGGCTCGCGCGAGGCGGCGCAGCGGGATGGTGGCCTGGATGGCAGCCAGCATTTCCGGCGTGTTGTTCTGGTGCGTCAGCGCGGTGTCCACATAGCCGGGCGCCAGGGCGTTGACCAACACGCCTGCGGGCCCGAATTCCACTGCGGCGCTGCGGCAGAGGGCATTGAGGGCGGCCTTGGTCATGGAGTAGGCCGCCCGTTGTTCGCGGGTGACCACCCCGAGGATGGAACTTACCGACAAGATGCGACCCCACCCGCGGGCCGCCATGCCTGGCGCAAAGGCTTGGATGAGGCGCAGCGCGGCAGTGAGGTTGGTTTGTAGCATGGCCTGCCACGCGGCCGCATCGATGGCGGGGATCGGGTTGAGGACGTTGATGCCGGCGTTGTTGACGAGGATGTCCACCGGCAGGTCGCCGTGGACCTTGAGATAGGCCTCGATGGCGGCCGGCTCCGCCAGGTCAAGGTCGGCACGCGCCGGTGCCACGACCCGGCAACCGCGTTGTTCCAGTGCGGCGCGGATGGCGGCACCGATCCCACGGCCGCCGCCAGTGATGAATGCAAGTCTGGCCATACGTTAGAATTCCATGGGCGGGATCAACAGGTTTGCCTGCAACTCCTCGCGGCTGAGAAACGGATACATGTCTTCCAACGGAGCCGACACCATCCTGCCATCGGGGAGTTGTCGCGAACTGAGCTTGGGCTCGAAGGATTGCTCGGGATCGAGCATCACATCGCAAACGACCGGCCCGGGCGCCTTCAGCACCGCGGCGAGTTGTTGCGAGAAATCACCGCCCTCAATCCGGCAGGCAGGCAGCCCGTAGGCCTGCGCCAGCTTCACCATGTCCGGGAACGACACGCCACTCCGCGAGCTTTCACCGACGAAATGATTGAAGAAATTCGCCTGCGAGGTGCGGATCGAGAGGTAGCCGTTGTTGTTCAGGACCAAGAGCTTCACCGGCAGTTGATGATGCACGACGGTCTGCAGTTCCTGAATGTTCATTTGCACACTGCCGTCTCCGGCCAGACAAATCACGCGGCCGCCGCCGCGGGCCACCGCCGCACCCACCGCTGCGGGCAGGTCATAGCCCATCGAGGCATCACCGGTGTTGCAGAACACGCGCTGGCCCTGCTTGATGATTGCCGCCTGGAAGCCCACCACATTGGCCGTACCGTCGCCACATACCACAACGTCGTCGGCCGTCAATTGTTGGAACAACACCTCCACAAAGTGATAGGGATTGATCAAGCGTTCCTTCAACACCCGGTGGCGCGGCTGCACGACCGGATAGCGCTCGACGCGCTCCCGGCACCACGCAAGCCAGCCGGCATGACGACTGGCATCGAACCCCTCGCCAGCCACCTGGCGGTTCAATTCAGCGAGAACGAGCCCCACCTCACAGTGGATTGGCAGATCGATCGCCACCACCGGCTTGTGCAATTCCGCAACATCGGCATCGACCTGGATCTTGAAGGCATGGCGGGCAAAGGCCTGCCAGTTGTGACTCGTGTGGCGGATGCTCAGGCGGCAACCCAGAACGAGCAACAGGTCGGAATTCTGGACGGCGAAGTTGCCCGCCCGATTGCCAATGTCGCCGGGACGGCCGCAATAAAGCGCATCGTCGGAGGCGAGCAGATCGATCGCCTGCCAGCCGGTCGCGACCGGGATGCCGAGCCGCCGGATGAGTTGATCAAACCCGGCCAGCGCACCCGCCAACCGGACGCCCTTGCCGGCCAGAATCACCGGGCGCTGTGCGTGCTGGAGATGCTGGAGCACCTCGCGGCATTGATCCGGCAACCGGTCGGTGGCGTATGCAGGTGCATCCTCGGCGGGGTCGTAGGCCCGCAGTTGCGCGGGGTCCACTTGGCTGGCCTGGACGTCAATCGGCACATCAATCCAACATGGTCCGGGACGACCGCTGGTGGCCAGGTGCAAGGCCCGCTCCAAGTGGTAACGGATGCTCTGCGGATCGGTCACGGACACCGCATACTTGGTAATCCCCTGCACCATGCGAATGATGTCGGCCTCCTGGTCGCCAAGTTGGCGCAGCCCCGGAATCTGGTGGCTGGTAATGCATAACTCGCGCTTCACTTGCCCCGAAACGATCAACATCGGAATCGAGTCGGTCCATGCGCCAAAGACCCCGTTCATCGCATTGATGCCGCCGGGACCGCTGGTGACACACACCACGCCGAGGTGGTTGCGCACCCGGGCGTAGCCCTCCGCCGCCATCGCGCAGGCCTGCTCGTGGTGGTTGCAGATATAGGTCAGGCGGGACTCCCGGCCCACGGCGTCATTCAGGTGCATCGCCCCGCCACCGGTTACCATGAAGACATGCTTTACCCCATAATCCGCGAGCGCCCCGGCAAGGTAATCTGCCAGCCGGATCATGCTTCGATTGCCCTTTCGTGCTGGCGGTTTGCGGGCGACCGCAGCCCCTCCCAAATGATGGCGGCGCTCATGGCCACCATGATCAGGGGATTCAGGACGACCTGGATGCTCACCTCCCGCACGGGGTGCAGATGGACATACCCTTTCGGAATCAACAGCAGGGCAAACATAATCGTATGAAACTTGGCAAACCTGCCCCGCTCCCCGCTGTTGATGAACATGAAGAGCGGAAAGAACACATGCAGCAATCGGTAGTCAGCCGAAACATAAGGCAGCAGAATCATCGCAAACGCCAGCAGCGTCACCCGCTTCCACCACACCGTCTCATAGCGGACCACATAAACCACCAGCAGTAGAAACCCCACCCCACAGGCCAGCAGATAGGGCACTTGCAGCTTGGTCAGCGTAGTGGCCATCGGCCACGCGGCATGCAACATCGAATGCACCGTCTCCAAGGCCACCTTGCCGACTCCCCACAGCGAGTTGCCAAACATCAGCCCGCCGTTGCCAATGACCATTTCCGCTTGATAGAAATCCGTCGTTTGGAACAGCCACCGGTCGATGTTATGGCTGAAGCCGCCGGGGAGCACCGCAGCGGAAACCAGATTGAGGCCAACGGCCAGCGTGCCCACCAGCAGCGAGTCTCTCCAGCGGCGCTCACACAAGAGCAATACCAGATAGACGCCAGGAATCGCTTTGATCGCGATTGCCGCCGAGAGTCCCACCAGACCCCAATAATGGCGCGGTGTCGCATGGCAGCCAAAGAAGATGGCCAGAAAGATGAAGACGAACATCTCGGGGTTCGCCCGGTCCAGCTCAAAGAGAAACGGATAGGTCAGGAACGAGAACACCAGCACATTGCGTGCCGTGACCACCGGCGTGGCCCCCTGTAGGTGCCGCACACACCAAACCAGGAACACCGCAATGAAGAGGCCCAGCCAAATCACCGCTCCCCAGCGCAATCCGCAAGGTAGAAACGGATAATACAGCAGGCTCATGAACGGCCACCCCAGGTTCCATATCGGATGCCGCATCTCGGGATCCCAGGCGGGTCCCCCAAGGGAATGATCGATGCACCGCAAGCCATTCCTGAAGTCATTGAAGTGATCCTCGGGTCGAAACAGAAAGGTGTCAAACGGAAAACCCCGCCCCAGGTAAAATCCCTGACAGTAATGATAGAACACGGCCAGCATGAAACCACCAATGACGATAAGCCCCATCAAATCAATGATTGATTCGCGCGTCTCCCGGGCCGAACCCGCATGGGTGTGCCTATTGGAATTGGAATTCAAGTCAGTAGCCATGGGAAAAACGAGAGGTTACGGCTGCCGCCGCGCCGCTTGGTATTCAGCAGATGGCATCACCATCAGAATCCGATGTCGCTCGCGACATCCCACCGTGGTGCCAATCGTGAGATGTTGCGCATGGGTCGCCGCTTTTCATCATGACCGCTCCCCGCGCCTCGCATCATGGGTAGTGCGTAACGACCAGAATCTTGCCGTTGCAAAATTGAAGCTGACGATTAGCGGGAGCAAAGCCATCTGAACATAAAACGGATCAAAATGGTTGCGCTCAACGATATAGCCCAGGATCAGCATGTTCAAGATGATCGACAACGCACTTGCCAGGAAATACTTGACGAAGCGCGCCCGGAATTGAATCTTCTGCTCCGGCTTGAACACCCAGATGAAATTCAAAACATACGAGAACAAGATCCCGACGATCCACGCCACCCATAACGCCAGCAGGTAATTGGTCGCCAATAATCTTAGCATTGTCGTGAAGACGACAAAGGTAAGTGCAAAGTTTGCCGCGCCGACAAGCGAGAACTTGGTGACTTCGATCCTGAATTTGTGCATTGTTCATCTACCAGGCCGGGGAAGATCAGCCCAAGTCCCTCGGCAGCCGCCATCAGCGCTTGCTGGCCACCACGACCAACGTTCCGCCAAACGGTAGCGAGATCCCCATGCGGATAAGAGCCTCGTCAATTCGCATCAATAGATCCAAGGTCCAATTCAGCGCCCGCGGGAATGTCACTCGTCTCTCAAGTTCCGCGTCGTCGGATGGCAATTGAGCGCGTCCCTTGTCGCACAATCTGGAAAGCAACATCAAAGGAAATAGCGCAAACACAAAAGAAGTCGCATAACTGACCTTGAAACCGTTGCCCTCAAGCTTGGTCACCAACTCTCGTCTTGAGTATCTGCGCTTGTGTTTGACGATTTCATCCAGCTTGCTCCACAAGAACATGTACTGAGGCACACTCAAGATGAAAACTCCGCCCTGATGCAGCATCTTGCCGATATTCGAGATGGCAGACACGTCGTCCACAATGTGTTCCAGGACGTCAAACGCAACAATTTGATCGAACTCCTCGTCCACCCGCCCCCGAGTGACATCCAGTTGAATGAAATCAACCCCTGGAAGATTCCTCTTGGCATACAACAGGCCCTTCAGATAGATCTCCGATCCGGTGATTGCCAACCGCCGATTCTGGACAATCCGTTGAATGAAATCGCCCGTGCCACAACCAATCTCCAGGAATCTCGTCGCGCCCATGGGGACCATGTGCCCATAGACCAGACTCTTGAACAACCGGTTGCGCGAGGAAACCCAAAAACTGCTTGCCGCATGCTTGTCGGTCAGATCAAATCCGCCGTCCGGATAGTCGGCATAGGAAAGCGCCACCTCCGGGTGATAGCACCTGATTCCATCGACCACGCGGTATGGGGTGCCATCACTCATAAGAACTTGTCCCTCACCACGTAGTTCGGACGCTTGCGCACCTCCTCATTGATGCGCCAGACATATTCCCCGATCACGCCCAGCATCACCATGATCATCCCACCCACCATCAGGATCACAATCATGATGGGTGCCCACCCTGAAAACGGAGTCTCCCCGCGCAGCCAACTGATGACAATCGATACGCTATACAAAGCTCCAAGCGCGGAAGTGATCACCCCGACCAAGGAAATGAATCTAATGGGTAGATAGGATGCGTCCAGGATCGCGTCCAGGAAATTCTTCAACTTCTTCCAGAAGTTGTACTGGGACTTGCCGATCGTTCGTTCCAGCCGAACGTATGGGATGAAGCACGTGCGGTATCCGGTCCAGAGCAGATCCCCCTGGAAAAACCGATGTCGCACATCGACCGCATTGAATGCGTCCATGACCTTTCTATCCATCAGGACGAAGTCAAACCCGCCCGGCGGGATTTGCGGCAGTGACAGGCGCAGCACCCCATAGGCCAGCCGGGAGAACAGTTTGCTGAGCAGCGTGTCGGAGCGATCCGTCCGGTACCCGATGACAATCTCGGCGCCTTGTTGCCATTGCGCCACCATCTGCGGGATCAATTCCACCGGATCCTGCAGGTCGGCCGAAATGTTGATGATGGCGTCCCCCGTGGCATCCTTGAAACCCGCCAACATCGCTGACATCTGGCCGAAGTTGCGGGTGAAAGTGATGCACTTCACCCGGGAATCCAGTTCCCGCAGGTGCAATATCTCCTGCAATGATCCGTCCTTGGACCCATCATCAACGAATACGATCTCGTATTCATGATCCGCGAGTTCGCCGGCGAAAACCGTCTGAATCTTCCCGTGGGTCTTGGAGATGGCCCCCTCATTGTGATAGACGGCGACGACAAAGGAAATCTTCATGGGTGGCTCCCCCTCTCACACATCAGAAACACGCTGGCGCACAAATCAGGGTACTGCTGGCCCAGTTGGTAACAACCCTCCAGGTACTCCTTCGAGATAATGTCCGTCTGCAACAGGCGATCCCATTGGAAGTTCGCCAACGCCTTGAAGAAGATCCCGGACCGATGCACAACCTTCAGGCCTGCGGCCACCGCATCCCGCTCCAGGGTGTCCAATGTGTAGGTGCGATGGTGACCGTGGGCGGCCTCCGCCGGCGTCACCGCCGTGTTGTGCGAAATGATACCCATTTTGACCGCAATTTGACGGGATGGAGCGTTGGCATTGGGACACACGAGGAAGAATCTCCCGGAATCGGCCAGCCATTCGTCATTGATTCGGCGCAGCACCGCCACCGGATCGCTGATGTGTTCGAGCACATGGGTAAGAATGATATTGTCATATTTGCGGTGCAGACTCACCTCTTCAAACAAGCCCTCGATAATCTCCACCTTGGCCCCGAGGTTCACACGGGCCACGGCGGCAGCCTCGTCGGAAGCTTCAACGCAGGTGATTTCGGCGAAATGCTCAAGCAACCGGGAGGTGAAGCGTCCCTCGAAGCTCCCGAGTTCAAGTGCGGTTCCCGGCCTGAAGTGCGGGATGAACGCCCTCATCATGTAGGGGTGGAGAACATCATAGTCGAAATCATAGCCGTATTTCCGGCCCGCGGTGTCTTTGGATTCTTGGTTGTAGTCTCGTAGCATGGTCTGTTTGGGTAAGTTCAGGATTCCAATTCCGCAAGTCCGAAACCGAACTTGCCAAAGTGATTGCCATTATAGAGCAGACAGATCCGGTCCGCATAGGCGAACAAGTGCGGATAGCACATCATTTCACTGTCCCAACCATCGGGTGAAAGTTCAAGCCCGAGGGCGGCATCGTCGCGCACCCAATGTTTCATGTCCCGTGAATAGGCATATCCGAGACGGTATGCGCTTGACCTCTCGGTGCGGAAGCCGGTGTGTTTCCGATAGCAAAAGACCATGTGGTAGATCCCGCCGAAGTGCAGCACCGAGGGCAGCGCCTGGCATTCGTCTTCACCAAGTCTGTCCGCGATGATGGCACGCCCTTCCTTTTCCCAGTTCAGGCCGTCTTGGGAAGATGCGTGGCCGATCTTGTAGATGCGGTCCGGCGGGGTGTCCGGGGCGGCGCGGAGCCACCGCAGGCCGAAAATATACCACATGTGATAGACTCCGTCCGTCTTCAACACAAATGCGTCACCGATCAGGAATGGCTCGTGCAGCGATGAGGTGAGAACCGGGCCTTTGCCAATTTTACGGAACGTGCGCCCGCCGTTGCGGCTGACAGCCAGGCCGATGGAAGCGTCCGCCGAGACGGAAGCCCGGCGACTCCAGCCCGTCGTGTAACCCCAGATCTCGTCACCGTCCCTGAAAATGTGGATCGGAAAAATGCCATGCTCGTCGAAATCGCCGGTTTCACCAAGTGGAATGACGACGTGCTCGGCGACAGCCTTGATGGTGGAGAACGTCGGATCGAACTCAACATAGGAAATGTGGCTTAGAAACTTGCCCAGGTGGTCCTTCGTGCGGGTGGAGAAATACACGCGGACCCCTTCTTCGAGGGGCAGCGCTTGCGGCGACTGGGCATATTCCAGACAACCGTTCGGCAGGCAGATCCGCGTCGGGTCAAAGATCAATCCACGCCGATTCCATTTCATGAGGCGCCTCGTTCTGTATAAGATTCCATCACGGCGAGTCCGAATCCACAGCGTCCGATGGCGTTGCCCTGATAGAGCATGAACACCCGCCCCTGATGCTGGAACACATGCGCGTAACTGACCATTTCGGAGTCCCAGCCTTCCTCGGAAAGATCGATTCCCGCCGCGTCGTCGTGTCGGGTCCAGTCAATCAGGTTGTCTGAAACGGAGTAACCTATGCGGTACCCTCTGCCTTTGGTCTTGAATCCTACCGGGTGCCGGTAGGAAAAGAACATATGGTAGCGGCCCGCATAAAACAGGATGTCCCCACCTGCCTGGCACTCATCCTCATCCAAACGGTCACAGATGAGATTCCGATTCCATTTGGACCACCGGATGCCGTCCGGTGAGGTGGCGCAGCGCAGCTTGTAAACCGGCTCCGGTCGGCCCCCGGTTTGCAACCAGTTGCGGCCGGCTGCATAGTGAAGGTACCAGAGGTCGCCGAATTTGCGGATTTTCGGGCTGCCTATGACGAACGGTTCGGCTGGCGTGTACGAAATCACCGGGCCTGGTCCGAGGCGCTGAAAGCTTTCGCCACCGTCAGTGCTAACAGCAAGCCCGATGGCCGCGTTGAATGGTACCGACTCGCACCGCGTCACTCCGGCGTAGTAGGCCCGGATCTCGCCGCCGTCGCGAATGACGGAGACCGGGTTGGTGCCGAACTCGTCGAAAGTGCCCAATTCTCCCAACGGCAACACCGGCTCGCGGCTGATCCGCCGGATGCGGAAAAGATCGTCACGGTCAACGTCGATGAATCCAATCCGGCTCACAAACTGGCCGTTGGCATCCGCCGGAGGCCGGGTACAGAAATAGATCCGGAGAAAGTCACCAAAGGTGAGCAGGGATGGGGTTTGGGCAAAATGACTCATCCACGGCAGGTCCGTCATGGTCGTGGGATCAAACAACTTGCCGAGTTTTTTCCACTTGAACATATTACATCAAGCCCCCAATCAAAGATTCAATTCCGTCCACATCAAACACCGCCACCCCCAACAGACGATGCACCTTCTCCCGGTCGGGGAAGTGGTTGTCAACGAAAATGGCGGCTTCGGGATCGATGAAATCGTGCTTTTCGTCCAGCTCGCGGAGCACCAGGATCTCATCAAACAGGGCTTCGGGAATGCAGGCCTGTCTGAGTGACTCGCGAATATCGTACCGGTGCTTGGTCAGCAACGAGACCCGGTGGCCGCGATTCCGGCATTGGTACAACAGCGCGAGAGCCTGGACATTGACTTTGCCATTGATAATCAGCGTGTCATCGAAGTCGATGTACAGATGCTGCCAGCGATACTCCAGCAGATACCGACTCTGGAGACTGCGGGACAGCCGCGCGGGATAGTTGTTGCTAACGATCCGCACCTCCGAATCCATGGCATCAAAGAGGCTGAGCAACGCGAAATTGACGCCACACTGGCGATATAGGCCCATCGTGCTGGATGGTCTGACCGCAAACTCGAGGAGCTTCCACTGGCAGGTGGCGTTCTGTTTAACCTGGAAGAACCACGCACCCCGCAACTTCACCCGCCGATTGATTGATTCCGCAATCGCCTGAACATCCGGCGACAGCGGGACAGTGGCGGACTCGAATGAAATGCCGATCGTTACCCGCTCGCGCGTGCGAGGTCCGATGAAGCGCAAGACCCCGTGGCGGTCGGTAAAGCAGTCCACGCTCAGTTCCTCGCCGGGAAGGTGTTCGCAAACCAACAACCCGGGATTGCCCGCCACCTGCCGCCGTAGTTCTGCCGCATCGTGGACCAGACAGGTTCCTTGCCCGCCCTGGCCCTCGTCCGGCTTGAGGAACACCGGGAACTTGGGCGGCGGCTCGTAGGGTTCCGGATAAACCCCGGGGCAGAACGCCTCATCAGCAAACAGTTTGTAGGTGAGGCTCTTGCGCCTTGCGAGCAGAGCGCTTGCGTAGGGAGATCCGATGACCCGGGCGGCCAGGCGGGACTGGCATGCGGCCAAATGCAGTGCGATGCTGTCGTGGGTAGGGTAGATGAAATCAATCGCCCATCGGCGCAGCAGGGCGTTGAATTTGTCCGGAAAATCACAGTTTTGAATGTAATAGTCGCCTTCCGCGTAGCGTTCCGAGGGGTAGATGAAGCGGGCATGATCCGGCTTGCCGGACGCTCCGAACAGTTCGACATGCAGGTTAAAGCGCAGGGAGTTATATAATTCGAATCCGATCTCGGATCCCGCCGGAAAGATCAGGACATTTTTCCTGGGGGGTGACATTCTCAACTGGCGTTCGGTGAAATTTCGGCCAGCAGGCCGCATGAAAGCTCCGGATAATCCACGCCCACCTGGCACAGTGCGTCGAGGATTCGTTCGTCGAGGTTCAACGACAGGATTTGCGCGGTGGTCAGCGGCTTCAGATAGATGCCCTCCATGCTGACCAGTTTGTAACCGGCCGCCTCGATGTCGGTTTCGAGGGTATCCACCGTGTAATAGCGCCGATGTCCCAACAGCAGATCATGTTCGGAGAGTTCGGTCATGTCGGACAACATGCCGGCGAGATGGCCCAGTCGCCGGTTGAGGACTGCCGCGTTGGGCACGGTTACAAAGACCCGGCCACCCGGTGCCAGGAACGGCTTGAACAGCGCCATGATCTGTACCGGGTTTTCCACGTGCTCAAGAATATATCCGAAAACCATGACCTCGAATTGTTCTGCGGAGGCGAAGTTCTCGAAATACGTCTGCACGATCTCCGGCCGGCAGGCGGGATACAATTGGTGGAAATTGGCGATCACGGCTGGCGATGCATCGATTACCACATGCCGCTTGAAGTGGTGATTGAAAATTTCGGTGGTGACGCCGTGGCCCAGGCCTAGCTCTAGCAGCGAGTTGGCCCCGGAGGTGCGTTCGATAATCCGTTTCGGATACCATTTCAACTGGAGCAGATTGTCGAAGTCGTATATGCTCTGGCGCTCATAGGCTTTTACGTGAGTGTCGAGTTGATGGTTCATGGTGGTTGAAGTGAGGTGCGGCCGGATGTTGGCCCGGTGGGAATATTCTTCCGCGGGGTCAATCCAACGTGTATCCGGTGTTCAACATGTCGGCAATTGCCTGTGGGTCGTTGAACATGATCACATCGATGATTGATAGCCAGGGCACAAACGGGTCGCCGAACTGCGGATACTCGTGCGGTTTTGCTTGGAGGAATTGCAGGTCGATGCCGCGCGCGCGGAAGGCTTCCTTCGAATACAGGGCCACCCCGCCTATCGCGTTCACGTAGGTGCTGGCACCGATCACTTCACAGCAGGCCAGCACTTTGTCCTGATTTTTCAGGCGATGGTCAATGCTGAGATGCGACGAGACCATGATTTCGGTTGCGATCCCCAGATGCTCACAGATGCTGACGATGGAGTGGTGGAGAAAGCGAAACAGGTTCGTGTCCTCATGTCTGAGGATTCGTTCGAGCAGCGGGAAGGTCCGGTTGAAGTTTGGCGCCCGTTGATACGCTCCGCGGAACCGGTTCAGGAGGTGATCAGGGTGAAAGTCCGGCGCCAGTGCGCGCTCCACGACGTCCAGCGAGTCCGAGGCGCTTTTCAATGGCAGCGTGAAGGTGGCATCGCGGCCATTGCGCAGCATCCGGTTGCGGTTGATCCAGCCCTGCTTGGTGTATTTGATGTTGTCATAGACGACGAACAGGTCCACCGCCGCGATCAGTTGGAAATAACCGAGGTAAGGCAGGAAATACGGCTGCATGATGGCCAGTCTCATTGCGGATCTCCTGCCATGGCTGCAATTCGCACGGGGCGTCCTATTGGGTGGCAATGAGGCTGGCGATCTCTTCGACTTTCGAGATCTCCAGATCGGGATAGATCGGCAAACAGAGAACTTGGTTTGAAGTGACAGTAGCCACCGGCAAATTGTCCCGGTGGGCGGAGGGCAGGCCGCGGTACATGGGGAAGTCCGAGATGAGGGGATAGAAATAGCGGCGGGGATGAATGCCGTGGTCCTTGAGGGTTTGATAGAGAGCGTCCCGAGTGAGCGGGTAGGCGGCCTCGATCAGGATTGGAAAGTAGGCATGGTTGGCAACTTTCTCACCCCCGTCATTCAAGCGGCGGATACCCTTCACCCCTTGCAGCCGCTCACAGTAGGCCGCATCAAGCTCCTTGCGTTGTGCAATGGCGCTGTCGATGTATTGCAATTGCAGGAGCCCCAGCGCCGCATTGAATTCGCTCATTTTGCCATTGATGCCGGGTGCGACGACGGTGACTTCGCCCACATGGCCGAAGTTTTTGAGCTGGTCGATGCGGATTTTGGTTTTGGCGTCGGGACAGATGATGGCGCCACCCTCGAAGGTGTTGAACACCTTGGTGGCATGGAAGCTCAGCACGGACAGATCGCCATGCCGGAGGATGCTGCCCTGTTCGTCCCGCACCCCGAAGGCATGGGCGGCGTCGTAAATGACCTTGAGGTTATAGTTGTCCGCGATTTTCTGGATGGCCGCGACATCACAAACATGTCCGTAGCAATGGACCGGCATGATGGCGGTGGTTTGCGGGGTGATGGCGGCTTCGATTTTGGTCGGATCCAGGTTGAGGGTGTGCGGGCAAATGTCCACGAACACCGGCTTGATTCCGTTCCAAAGCAGTGAGTGGGAGGTCGCAACAAACGAATAGGGCGTGGTGATCACTTCCCCGGTGATACGCAGAGACTGCAGCGCCGTCACCAGGGCGATGGTGGCGTTGGTGAACAAGGCGATGTGTTCCACGCCGAGATACCGGCACAGGGACTCTTCCAGTTGCTGATGCAATGGACCACAATTGGTGAGAATCCGGGTCTCCCAGATTTTCTCCAGATAGGGGATGAACTCCTCAAGCGGCGGCAGGAAAGGCCGGGTGACAAATGTTGGTTTCGGTTGCATGCGCGATCGCCTGATGGCGGGGATTGATCCAGCATCTGGGCAAGTCATCGTCAGCGGGGGCACTGGTCACACCAGTTCAAGGTGCGGCGGATGGCCTCGTTGAGGTCCACCGTTTCCCGCAGGCCCAGTTCGGTGCGGGCCTTGAGGGTGCATGGAACATAGCGGGACCCGGGGCGTGCCGGGTCGGGCGCTTGTGCGATTTGAACCGGTATCGGTGGCGTTAGGCTATCGCTCACCGCCTGGGCCACCGCCGCGATGGGCAAGCCGAGTTCGGAGCCGACGTTGTAGGCCTGGCTGCCGGCGCCGCGCAGCAGCAGCGTCCACAGCCAGATGGTTAGATCGGCGGCATATAGGTAGGAACGACACGGCGTGCCGTCGCCGGCGATGCGGATGGAGTCGCGGGCCAGGGCATCGCGGAGGAAGTTGCCGACGGCGAACTTGCCGTCCAGCGGCAGGTACGGTCCGATGAAGGTGAAGCAGCGGGCAATGACGCTGGTCAGACCGAACTGGCGGAAGTAAAGCGCGCAGAGCGACTCGGCGGCACGCTTGGCCTCGCCGGGAATTCCGTAGGCGGAGTGGGTGTCGGTCGGATCGGGGCCGCCGGAGAAGTGCTCCGGGAGGCGCTCGAGGTCCGGTGGTTGGCGGCCATAGATGGCACCGGAACTGGTGAACAGGAATCGTCGCACGCCGGCCTGCCTGGCAAATTCCAGGACGTGGCGGGTGCCCTCGACGTTGACGTCGAAAACCTGCAGCGGATCGCTGGCCATCACCGAGAGGTCGGCCTCGGTGGCGGCGTGAATCACCTGCGAGAATTCGCCGCGCGGGAAGTCAAAACTCCGCACGTCTCCCGCCTGGAGGTGGATGGCGGGATGGCCGGCCAGATGCGGCACTTTGTGTTGGAACGCAGCCGGGCTGCGGGTGAGCACGGTGACCTGCGCGCCAAGGTGGTGCCGGTCGTTGGCCCAGACGAAACTTTCCAGCAACCAGCAACCGAAGAAACCGGTGCCGCCGGTTAGAAAAATCCGCTGGCCGCGCAGGTCCTCCCAGAGTCCACGGGTATGAGCCAGGATGTGGTCGAGGTCGGCGGCGAGAGGGTTGGCGGTCAAAGTTGAGAGAGCGGCGGGTTGCTTCATTCCCAGGCGTCGGTGCGGATGTTTTCCCGGGCGATGCCGCGTGTTTGCAGGTCGGTGGCCAGGGCCTTCAACATCACCGGCGGGCCGGATAGATAGAAGACGGAGGTGGCCGGGCCGGGGGCTGAGCCCGGCGGGCAGAGTGCCGCCAAATCGATGCGACCGGTCAAGCACCGGGGTGCCCGCGGCAGGGCGGACATCTGCTGCGCAAAGGCTGCATCCGCCGTTTCGGTGAAAAACACCAGCTTGAGTTTCGGCACGGCGGCGAGTTGCCGGAGCATCATTTCCCGAAACAGGAGCAAGCCCGGCGTCCGCACGCCATAGACGAGTGTGACCGCTGGCGAGCCCTGCGGCGCAAGCGCCTCTAGCAAAGCGGTGAAGGCGCTGATGCCGGTGCCGCCGGCGATGAGCACCGCGTCGCGCTGCTCATCGATGATGAAATCCCCGTAAGGCAGCTTGACCCACACCTCGCCACCCACCTGGAGCGTCCGCTCCATCAGTGTGGTGTAACGGCCCTTGACCGAATAGCAAATCCGTAACTGGCGGCGTTCGTGCGGCGAACTGGCGATCGAAAACACCCGCGACTCCGGCCAGAATCCCGCCGGGTCGTAAGGGTCCACCGTCAGGTGCAGGAACTGCCCGGCCCGGAACGCCGGCACCGCAGTCCGGGGCGCGAGATCCACGGTGTAAACTCGTTCCCCGTGGTCGGTGATGGCCTCGACGGTACAGCGGATTTTGCGGGGCTGGCTCATCAGTGGGTCTGCGCGGCGATGAACTGGTCAAAGGTGGCAATCACATGCTGGATCATGGCCTCGGTCAAGCCGGGGTAAACCCCGATGAAAAAGGTGTTGGTCGTGATCAAGTCGGTGTTGGCCAGCGAACCGACGACGCGATGCTCGATGTCGGCAAAGGCGGGATGCCGCAGCAGGTTGCCGGCGAAAAGGTTCCGCGTTTCGATGCGGGCGGTTTCCAGCGCGTTGACCAAGCCGGCCCGCGTGAAGGGGGCCTCGGGACGCACGGTGATGACATAGCCAAACCATGAAGGATCGGCTGGCGGCGGCGCAACATGCAGGATCAGGTGCTGCTCATGTTTCTTCAGGCCCGCTTCCAGCGCGGCATGATTGCGCTTCCGCGCCGCGATGAACTCGTCGATCTTGGCCAGTTGCGCCACGCCGATGGCGGCCTGCATGTCCGTCACCTTGAGGTTGTAACCGATGTGCGAGTACACATACTTGTGGTCGTAGCCGAACGGCAGCGTGCCGAATTGTTGGGCGAAGCGCTTGCCACAGGTGTTGTTCTCGCCGCCCGCGCAATAACAGTCCCGGCCCCAGTCGCGCATGCTGCGGGCAATGCGTGCCAGCTCGTCGTTGGCCACGGCCACGGCCCCGCCCTCGCCCATCGTGATGTGGTGTGCCGGATAGAAACTGAAGGATGCCAGATCGCCGAACGTGGCGGTCAAGCGGTCCTCGTAGCGGGTGCCCAAGGCGTCGCAGTTGTCTTCGATCAGCCAGAGGTTGTGCCGGTCGCAGAACTCCCGCACCTCGCGCACCGCGTAGGGCACGCCCATGGTGTGGGCGATCATCACCGCCTTGGTTTGCGGGCTGAGGGCGCTCTCGATCTGTTCCATCACCGGCACATAGGTGCCGAGTTCCACATCCACAAACACCGGCACCGCGCGATGCTGCACCATCGGCGCCACCGTGGTGGGAAAACCGGCGGCCACCGTGATGACTTCGTCGCCGGGCTTCACGCGGCGATCCTTCAACTTGGGCGACGTGAGCGCAGCAAAGGCCACCAGGTTGGCGGAGGAACCGGAGTTGACGAGCAGGGTGTTGTCCACCCCCAGATAGGCGGCGAGGCCCGCCTCGAAATCATCGGCGTAGCGCCCGGCGGTCAGCCAAAAATCCAGTGACGAATCCACGAGATTGACCAGTTCCCGCTCGTCGAAGAAACGGCCCGAGTAGCGCACCGGGTCGGAGCCGGGGAGGAAGGGGCGGGGGGCGTCAGCCGCGTGAAACTCGCGGACGAGGTCCAGGATCTGACGGCGGAGTGTGGCTTTGTCTTTCATGGAAACGGGAGGAACACCTCACGCAGGCACCGCCCATGGCAAGCCGGATTGGGCGGCGTCCGCCGCATATAGCTTGATCTGCCGGGTGGTGAGGGCGGGAATGGCGGCGGGCTGGCTGGCGGACTCGCGATACCATTGCACCGTGTGCTCGATTGCCTTGGGAAACGTCCAGACGGGTGCCCAGCCGAGCAGCGCGTTGGCCTTGTCGGTGGCAAGTTGCAGCAGGTGCGCCTCATGCACTGCGTGGGGATCGCTCTGGTCTTCCCAGCGGCCGGACCAGTGCTTGAGGACTTCGGCAACGAGTTCGACGACCGTGCGGTTGGATTCGTGTGACGGCCCGAAGTTGAACGCGGATGCCAGCGGCGCCGAGGGCGCCCGGGCGAGTTGCGGATCAGCCAGGCAGGCGGCCAGCCAAAGGTACCCGCTGAGCGGCTCCAGGACGTGCTGCCATGGCCGGGTGGCCAGTCTGTTGCGAACCGGGATGCTGGCGTCGCGCTGCAAGGCCCGGATGCAATCGGGCACAATGCGATCAGGCGCCCAGTCGCCGCCACCGATGACGTTGCCGGCGCGGGCGCTGGCGATTTTCACCGGATGCGCGTTGAAGAACGAGCGCCGGAACGACGCGATGGCGATTTCCGCGGCAGCCTTGCTGGAGCTGTACGGATCGTGTCCGCCCAGCGGGTCTTCCTCGCGGTAGCCGTGCAGCCATTCGCGGTTTTCATAGCACTTGTCAGTGGTCACGAAGACGGCCGCACAGGGTTTGGTTAGGGAGCGCAGCGCTTGCAGGACATGGATGGTGCCCATGACGTTGACGTCATAGGTTGCCACCGGTTCGGCGTAGGACTGCCGGACCAGGGACTGCGCCGCAAGATGGAAGACAAAGTCCGGCTGGGCGTCCGCAACGGCACGGGCCACGGCGGCGGCATCGCGGATGTCGTTGCGCTCGTCCGTGAGTCGCTGCGCCAGCCCGAGCTGGTCGAAGAGCGCCGGTTGCGTGGGCGGTGCCAGCGCGAACCCGCGCACGTCGGCACCCAGTTCGCACAACCAGTGCGCGAGCCACGCCCCTTTGAAACCGGTGTGGCCAGTGAGCACCACCCGCTTGCCGCGAAACCCCGGAATGTTCATGACTTGGCTCCCGTCTGCCAGTGGGCGGTCCACGGGGCGGCACCGCCTTTCCACAAGTCGTTGAGCAGTTGATATTCCCGTGGCGTGTCCATGCATTGCCAGAAGCCTTCGTGCGGGAAGGCCGCCATCTGCTCGTCGGCAATCGCCTGCCGCATCGGCGCCTGCTCGAAATAGAGATCCTTGTCGGTGGCGAGGTAACGGCTGACAAAGGCCTTCTCAAGCACCATGAAGCCACCGTTGATATACCCCTCCACACAGGCCGGCTTCTCCTCGAAACCATGCACCCGCCCGTCCGTTAGATGGATTTCGCCGAACCGGCCTTCGGGATGGACCGCCGCGACGGTGATGAGCTTGCCGCTGCGCCGGTGAAACTCCAGCGAGGCCGCGATGTCGAGGTCCGACACGGCATCCCCGTAGGTTAGAAAAAAGCGGCTGTCGCTGTCCTTCAGATACTTGGCGGCGATGGCCACGCGCCCGCCCGTCATGGTGTCGATCCCGGTGTTGGCCAGCGTCACCTCCCAGTCGGCTTCCACCGCGCGGTCATGATAGCTGAGGCCGTGGTGGTGACCCAACCGCACGGTGACGTCGGAGGCGTAGGCGTGGAAATTCAGGAAATAGTCCACCAGGCAGTCACGCTTGTAGCCGAGGCACAGGATGAAGCGGTTGACTCCGAAGGCGGCGTAGCTGCGCATGATATGCCACACGATCGGTTGCTCGCCGATCGGCACCATGGGCTTTGGCAGCAGTTCCGTAACGTCGCGAAGGCGGGTGCCCTTGCCACCGCACAAGATCATGAGCGGCGGCATTTCGCTGGCGGGTGCTGAGTCACTGAAGGCAGTCATGGCATGGGTCGGGAGTGCGGTCTCATCAATGAATTCCGGCGAGTGATGGTTGCATGGCGGCTCCGGGGTCAGGGTCGGATTCCGCGCCTAGGCACCGGGCTGCCAGTTGCTGAGGGCTGATTCGATGGCTGCATGCACCGGCCGCATCCTGATGCCTGCGGCGAGCAGCTTGGTGGTATCCATGATGCAGTTGGAGCGCAGGGCGACCGCGCCTTGGCGGTAGAATTCGGCGTCGTCTTTCCAGAACACAAAGTCGCGGGATGGCTTGAGGATGGCTTTGATCATGGCCAAGACCTCGCCCGTGGAAACAAAGCCGGGATTGGTGACGTTGTAGGTCCCGAAGGGGACCCTGTCTAACCACATGTCGAGACAGGCGGTGACGAAGTCGCCCCGATGGGACAGCGAGTTGAGGTTGTCATACGTTTTGGCATAGCGCAGGATTTTCGAGAGGTAATTCCGCTGATTGTCGATCTCATCGAACGGGATGCGCAGGCGCCAGATGTAATTGTTGCCGACGTCTCGGATGACTTCCTCGCCGAGGGCCTTGGTGCCGCTGTAGAAGCTGCATGGTGGATCGCGGAACGAGAAATTGGGGGTCATGGTTTCATCAAACCCACGCAGTTTGGCGGGTGAGGTCTTGGCCAGGGCGCGGACTTCCGGCCGGGTCATGTCCTTTTCCGTGACCCAGCCGTTTTCCGTTGCCACTTGGCAGCCGACAAAGATGCAACCGGAGGAGACGTGGCCCCAAGGAATGTCCAGCATCGCACAAGCATGCGCCAGCGCTTGCGGGAAGAGCGTATTGCCAAGCAAGGTGTCGGCCTTGGCGGTCTCACAGGCATCCACATTGGGTTTGCCGGTGTAGCCGGCGGCATTGACGATGAAAGAGGGCCGGTGGTCCTTGAGAAATGGATAGAGCGCTTCAAACCGCGTATAATCAAGCTGGGACCGCGAGAGCGTGCGGAATTCCTCCCCGCGCACTTGCAGGGCCTCCTTGAAGGCATGGCCGATGTAGCCGCTAGCTCCAAGCAGAAGTATCATGGATGATAGGATGACAAGCGGATTACAGGCTCGAGTTCATCAGTTTGCGCAAGTACTCCGCGTAGGGTGCCTTGCCGAGAACCGTGATGGCGGCGCGGAGTTGCGCGACATTCAGCCAGCCGTTGCGCCAGCCGATTTCCTCGAGGCAGGCGACCTTGAAGCCCTGGTGGTGTTCGATCGTGCGGACGAATTGGGACGCTTCTAACAGTGATTCGTGAGTGCCGGTGTCGAGCCAGGTGTGACCGCGGCCGAGGACTTCGACGTGCAGGTCGCCGCGTTCAAGGTAGGCGCGGTTGACGCAGGTGATTTCGAGTTCGCCGCGTGCGGAGGGCTTGACGTCCTTGGCAATGGCGACGACGTCGCGGTCGTAGAAGTAGAGCCCGGTGACGGCGTATTTGGACTTGGGTGCCACGGGCTTTTCTTCGATCGAGATGGCTTTGCCGGAGGCGTCGAATGCCACCACGCCGAAGCGCTGGGGGTCGTGTACCTCGTAGCCAAAGACGGTGGCGCCAGAGGCGCGGGCGGCGGCAAGCTTGAGCTTGGGGGAGAATCCCTGGCCGTAAAAAATGTTGTCGCCGAGCACCAGGGCGCAACGCTTGCCGGCGATGAATTCCTCGCCGATGAGGAAGGCTTGCGCCAAGCCCTCGGGGCGGGGTTGTTCGGCGTATGCGAGGGAGATGCCGAATCGTGATCCATCGCCCAACAGGCGGCGGTAGAGCGGCAGGTCTTCGGGTGTGGAGATGATCAAAACGTCCCGGATGCCCGCCAACATGAGGACCGATAGCGGGTAATAGACCATCGGTTTGTCATACACCGGAAGCAATTGCTTGCTCACGGCCATGGTACATGGATAGAGGCGGGTGCCAGCGCCGCCGGCGAGGATGAGGCCTTTCATGGGGGTTGGAAGTTAGAAGTTGGATGCCTAGCGCTCCGCGTAGTTTTTGCCGATCCATTCGCGATACGAACCGTCCATCACGGCGGTCCACCAGGCTTGGTTCCGGAGGTACCACTCCACGGTCTTGGCAAGTCCGCTCTGCAAGGTTTCGCTCGGTTCGTAGCCGAGTTCGCGTTTGGCCTTGGCGGCATTGATGGCATAGCGGCGGTCATGCCCCGGGCGGTCGGCCACATGGGTGATGAGGGTACCCGGGTGCAGGTCACGGGCGGCCGGACAGGCAGGGTGGCGCTCCCGCAGGGTCGGGTCCATGGCAAAGGCGTCGGCCATCAATTGGCACAGTGTGTTGACAATCTCGAGGTTGGTGCGCTCGTTGTTGCCGCCGATGTTATAGACTTCGCCCGGCACGCCCTTGCGGATGGCCAGTTCAATCCCCCGGCAGTGGTCGTCCACATACAGCCAGTCGCGGACCTGCTGACCGTCACCGTACACCGGCAGGGGACGGCCATGCAGGATATTGACGAGAATCAACGGGATGAGCTTCTCCGGGAAATGATAGGGACCGTAGTTGTTAGAACAATTGGTGATGGTGGTGGCGAGGCCATAGGTGTGATGCCATGCTCTGACCAGGTGATCGCTGGCGGCCTTGCTGGCGGCGTAGGGTGAATTCGGGGCGTAGGGAGTGGTTTCTTCAAACGGCGGGTCATCGGGGTTCAGCGATCCATAGACCTCATCGGTGGAGACATGGTGGAACCGGAAACCTGCAGGCGCTCCGGTGTCCTGGAGGTAGGCGCGGCAGGCCTCCAACAACCGCAGGGTGCCGAGCGCATTGGTGTCCAGGAAGGTCTCCGGCCCGAGAATCGACCTGTCCACATGGCTTTCCGCCGCAAAATGCGCCACCCCCTCGATCCGATGGTCGCGCAACAGGCGCAGCACCAGGTCGTGGTCGCGGATGTCGCCCCGGACAAAGGTCACACGCGGGTGGTCCGGCGGCAGGCTCAGGCGATTCCCGGCATACGTCAGGGCATCCAGAACCACCACCCGGCCCACAGGTTCCTGCCCGAGCCAGTGGTACACAAAGTTGCTGCCGATGAAGCCGGCGCCGCCAGTAATCAGGATGTTCATAATAAGTCGTCAGATGAATCGTTGGACCTGCGCTTGGTGGCGGCGCCCGGCCAAGGGCACGCTACCGCCCTTGGTCGCTTCGCCGGATACCGGAGAAAACCACAATTTGAAGAGTTTGAATTCCCTGTTTCTGAAATATCGAGCGGGGGTGGGAGGTGCGGGAAGGTGGCCAATCGCGACTGTCGGGGTCAAGAAAAAATGCGCCATGCGTTCAATCAGGAAACCTCCGCGAGCGCCGCTTCCTGGTATTGCAGGCGGTAAAGATGGGCATAGAGGCTGTCCTCATCGCGGATGAGTTCCTGATGGGAACCGCTGGCAACCAGGCGGCCGTCTTGCAGGACGTGGATGCGGCAGGCATTGCGGATGGTGGAAAAGCGATGGGCAATGACGATGGTGGTGCGGTTCTGCATGAGGCGGTCAAAGGCACGCTGGATCTGTTGCTCCGACTCGCTGTCGAGCGCGGAGGTCGCCTCGTCTAGCAGCAGGATGGGCGCATTCTTGAGGAAGGCGCGGGCGATGGATATGCGCTGGCGCTGGCCACCGGAGAGGCTGCCGCCGTTTTCGCCGACCTGGGTGTCGTAGCCCTGTGGCTGCTCCATGATGAAGTCATGGGCGAACGCGGCGCGGGCGGCGTCTTGGATCTCCCCGTCGGTGGCCTCCGGCCGGGCCAGCCGGATGTTGTTGCACAAGGTGTCTGAAAACAGAAAAGTGTCCTGGCTGACCAGCGAGATTTCCCGGCGCAGCGACGCGATGGTGAGCTGGCTGAGGTCCTGACCGTCGATTTCAAGAGCGCCGGCATCCGGACTGTAAAACCGCTCGATCAGATTGAGGAGGGTGGACTTGCCACTGCCGGAGGGACCGACCAGCGCGGTGACGTGACCGCCGGGACAGGCCAGGGAAACGTCGTGGATGACCGGCAGGCCGGGACGGTAGGAGAAGGTGACGTGGTGCAAGGTGATGTCGCCCTGGCGAATGCGGATGGGCCTGGCGTCCGGCCGGTCGGGAATGGTGTAGTCGGAATCCAGGACATGGTATAACATCTGCACGCCGACGAGGGAGCCTTGCAGCGTGACGTTCATGCGGGCGATGCGCTTGATCGGTTCGTAGGCCAGCAGCAGCGCGGTGAGAAAAGCGATGAGGGAACCGGCGCTTTCGCCATGCACAAGGTTGCGATAGCCGCCATAGAAAACGATGCTGGCGACGGCAATGCCGCCCATCGATTCCATCAGGGGGCTGGTGCGGGCCGAGACGATGGCCATCTTGTTGGAGCGCTTTTCCACGGCGCAGATGGCTTCGCTGAAGCGGCCGCTCATGTGGGGCTCCAAATTGTATGACTTGATGAGTTTGTTGCCGATGATGGCTTCCTGAATCGCCGAGATGACCTGGACGATGCCTTGATACTCCGCAGTGGCGATCTTGCGAATGCGCTTGACGAGGCTGCCCAACGCCAGCGTGACGGGCGCCATGATGAGCAGGGCCGCGCAGGAAAGCCGCCAATCAAGCGTGAACATGGTGATGAGCAGGGCGATGGCGGTGAACACATCCTGCACCCGCATCATGAGCAGATTCATCACATCGCGGGCGGCACTGGCCGCTTGCGAGACGCGGGTGATGAGGTCGCTTGACGGGAAGTGAACGAAAAAGGCGAGTGATTGGTTGAGGATGTGGTTGCTGACCCGGTGTTGCTGGCGGGCCACGATGTTGTTGCCGATCTTGGAGAGGATGACCGAGGAACCGTATTGGCAGGCACCCTTGATGAAAAACACCAGAACAATGGCCACGGAAACATTGAAAATCTGCCGCATCCCCGGGGTGGCGGAGGTGAAAAAGGTGGCAAAGAAATCGCCCACCCCGTGAAACCAAGCCCTGCCCAGCGCCGTGGCCTTACTCACGGCGGCAGTGCTGTGCCTGACCGTCTCGGGAGCGCCGAAGACCACCGCCGTGATGTTTTTCATCAGGTAGGCCGAGAGCCCGGTGGCCGCCGCCGCACAGCCCATCAGCAGAAACGCCAACAGATAGCGCGGAATGTAAAGACGGAAATTCTCCCGTAACACCCTGCCAACGAGGTTGCGATACGTTGCATCGGCGAGAATGCCAGCTTTGAGTTTGAACATGCGAATGGAGATCCCCAGCCCCCGTCACAGGCCGCGAAGACGGGGACGACGTTGCCGGAACGCGGGATGCCGGTCAATGCCAAATCCCCGCCCTGATTCAGGCCGAAAACTCCGGTTGCAACGGGCTCAGGATTTCCTCCGGCGTGGCGGTGGCAGTGCCCATTTTGGAGACCACCACCCCGGCGGCGCGGTTGGCCAGACTGGCGGCTTCCACGGCACTCGCCCCGCTGGCGAGCGCCGCAGTCAGGGTCGCAATCACCGTGTCGCCAGCCCCGGAAACGTCGAATACCTTGCGGGCCGCCGTGGCGAGAATGTGCTCGACTTTCCCCGCCCGACTCAGCGCCATGCCGTCGGCCCCAAGCGTGATGACGAGCAGCTTGGGCGCAAAGGCCGCGTGAATGCTGCGGCAGATGGCCTCCAGCGGGTATGCTTCGCCAGGCCCTGGCTCCGGCAACCCGGCGAGTTCGAGGGCTTCGTGGCGGTTGGGGGTGATGAGACCGACCCCACGCAAACTGAGGTGGTGGGAAGGCTTGGGATCGACGGCCAGCAGCAGGCCCCGGGCGTCGGCCAGGGCGATGAGCCGGTCCATCAGGGCTTGGGTGACCACGCCCTTGGCGTAATCGGAGACGATCACCGCATCGGTCTCGGCCACGGCGCACTCCAGCATCGCGTCGAGGTTGGCGCGGGCCTCGAGGGCGTACCCATGGCGCGTGGTCTCGCGATCAATCCGGCAAAGCTGCTGGGTGCGGGCAATGACGCGGGTCTTGACGATGGTGGCCACGGCGGGATCGATGTTGCAGCGGCTGAAGTCGATGGCCGTCGCTTCGAGAATGCGGGCCAGGGTGGTGCCGGCCTCATCATCGCCGATGGTGCCGATGAGCGAAGCGGTGGCCCCCAGCGAGGCAAGGTTGAGGGCCACATTGGCGGCCCCACCCGCAGTGTGGCTTTCCCGCATCACATGCAGCACCGGCACCGGCGCCTCCGGCGAAATGCGGTTGACCTCACCCCAAATGTAATGGTCCAGCATCACATCCCCGATCACCAGGATGCGCAGGCTGCGGCAGGCCTCGAGCACGGCACTGGTGTTCATGATAGCGGCATTCCGAATTGTAGCGGCATTCCGAATTGTAGCGGCATTCCGAATTGTAGCGGCGGTCTGTGACCGCCGCAGCCCTCGCGTGGCGTTTGTGGCGGCGGCCTATGCCCGGCGGAGGAAGGAGTATTCATGGCAGCAAATCCGGCCAGGCAGTGGCGTCGATGGCTTCAAGCCACTGATGGAGGATGAGGGTGTGAACCTCCTGAATGCGGGCGGTGTTGTGGCATGGGACAATGATTTCGTGAGCGCAGAGGTTGCGGGCCTTGCCGCCATCGCGACCGGCGAGCAGGATGGTGGTGACCCCGAGCTTGGCGGCGACCCGGAACGCGGCGATGACGTTGGCACTGTTGCCACTGGTGGTGAACCCCACGAGGACATCCCCGCAGCGACCCAGAGCTTCCACCCCGCGTGAGAAAACGCTTTCATAGCCGTAGTCGTTGCAAATGCAGGTGATGGCGGTGGGGTCCGCATTGAGGCACAGGGCGGGCAGCGCGCGCCGCTCGAGGCGGTAACGACCGACAAGTTCCTCGGCGAGATGCAGGGCGTCCGCAGCACTGCCGCCATTGCCGCAGGTGAGGAGCTTGCCGCCATGCCGGATGCTGCCGATGATGGCCTGGCCTGCGGCTTCCACTGCAGGCGCCAGGACGCGGCAGGCCTCAAGCACGGCCTGCAATTCAGTTAAAGAAGTCTGGAAGGAAGGTGCGGTCATGGGTTCACGGTTCCTGGCAGTCGCCCAGTCTGCGTGCCGGGATCAGATGGTTTCTAACATAATCCCGCACGGCCTCGGAGAGGGTGTGGCGGCAACCGCTCCAACCGGTGTCCACCAGTCTCCGGATGTTGGCGCAGGTGTGATATTGGTACTTGCCGCGGAGCACCTCCGGCAGGTCGATGAACTTGATGTCTGGGGCCAGGTCCAGCGCTTCAAAAATGGGCGTTACCAACTCAATCCAGGTGGCCGCCTTGCCGGAGCCGATGTTGAAAATCCCGGCGGCACTTGCGGCTTGGGCGAGATGCAGGGTCATGGCCACGGCATCCTTGACATAGAGGAAATCCCGTTGCTGCTCGCCATCGCGGTAGTCCGGATGATGACTCCGGAACAGGCTGACCGCTCCG
Source organism: Verrucomicrobiota bacterium (assembly GCA_026397725.1). Classification (GTDB taxonomy): domain Bacteria; phylum Verrucomicrobiota; class Verrucomicrobiia; order Verrucomicrobiales; family Akkermansiaceae; genus Luteolibacter. The sequence goes on from JAPLUI010000187.1 coordinate 46,108, forward strand.
GTGTCGCGAATCTGGCCGAAGGCCTTGTGGACGACGCTGCGCATGTCTCCCTTGTGATCTTCGTTGGGACCGAAGATGTTGAAATACTTGAGGCCGACAATGCGGTCGAACCAGCCGCGCTGGCGGGCGTGCAAATCGAAGAGATGCTTCGAGTAGCCGTACATGTTCAGCGGGCGGTAGGTGTGCAGGTGGTCATGGCCATCGTCCATGCCGGCCTCGCCGTTGCCGTAGGTGGCGGCGGACGAGGCATAGACGAACCGCCGTCCGCCGGCCAGCGCCCACTCGGCCAAGCGCTTGGTGTACCGGAAATTGTTCTCCATCAGATAGGCGGCGTCGGTCTCGGTGGTGGATGAGCACGCACCCAGGTGGAAAACCCAGCGGACGGCAGCGAAGGCCGGGGTCCCGAGCTGATCCCAGAGCTGCTCGGCGTCCAAGTACTCGGCGAAGCGGAGCGGGACGAGGTTGCGCCAGCGTTCGTCGCAGCCGAGCCGGTCGGTGATGATGATGTTGTCACAGCCTTGCCGGTTGAGCGCCCACACCAGGGCGCTGCCGATCATGCCGGCGCCACCGGTGACGAGAATCGTGTCGTGTTGCTGCATCATGGGGGAACTGGATCATTCTCCCATCAGCGCGGCGGCAGGGGCGCGGGGGAGCGGGGCGGGACGTCGTCGTAGGCGCGGAGCTGGACTTGGCCGGTGGCGGGGTTGGTGAACAGGACTTGCACCACGCGGTTATCACCCGGATGGGGCCAGATGCCGGAGCCGATTCGCTGCCAGACATTGTCGTGGAATGCAAAGGCCTTCATGCCGGATTGCTTGCCCGCACGCACGGGCGGATCGATGATGAGTTCGGTAGTGCCCGGCTTGAAAGTGTAGGTCTTTTCCTCGAGCACGATGCGCACGGGTTCCGGGCTGAGATTCGAGACGCGAAACGAGCCGGCGGGAAAGGCTTGCTTCGAATCATCAATGGCCAGAATCTGGCAGCGGGCCTTGCCGTCGGCGGGTGCAGGTAAAAACAGCAGAATGGCGGAGCGGACGCCTTGCGGCAGGGTGACTTCACCTAACAGTTCCGCCGCGCGGGTGAGCGACTCGCGGTCCGGCTTGGTGGTGAAGACGATCCGCCGTCCGGTTAGAACCACGGTGGTGAACTCGTGATTCAGATAGGATTTGACGGGCACCTTCACTGCGGCCGTGGCCGCCGGGGCGGCGGGATCGTGGGCGAAGGCGTCGTCCGTGGCCAGGTCGGGTTGAAAGGCGAGCAGCCGGATTTCCACGCGGGCAGCGGGTTTTTGCTGGGCGGAGAGCGGCAGGAGCAAGGCTGCGATGCAGCCGAGCATGGCACGCAGGTGAGATGGGAACTGCGGATGAGAACTGCTGGAGGCGGGAGGCATGGGGGATGACGGATTCGGATTCCTGGATGGGCGAGGGTGGTAGGGTATGGAATACGGGGAAAGGGGCGGGGCATGCGTCACCGCTTTGGCGACTGTGACGCCAAGGAAGATCGAGACGCGGCGCGACACTCTAGGGTTTCTTGGGGCTGAGCAAGCGGAATGACACGATTTGGCACGAATTGCATGGGCACGGTAACCATTTTTTTGTCCTGCACCCATGCGCTGCCGACCCCCAGAACGGGCCCGGCTGGTGATGATCTTCATGGTCCACTGCTCGCTTGCCGAAGACCCTATGTGCAAGAATATCTATCGAATTGTAGCGGCGCGTCCATGACCGCCGATGCGAATGGACAAGCGCCTTGGCTCTGCTCAGTGGCATCGATTTTTCCCGCAGGGGAAAAGTAGTTACAGCCTGCCGCTACAGTGTACCTCATGCGCATGAGAAAGTTATTATTGCGCGGCCCTTATGTGCGCATTCGATCCTGTCAACGGAGGGGCTTGGCACGGCGGGCGATTTTTCCGCTCCCCATCGGGGCGTTGATGCGCTACGGTCGCGCCATGGGCGCAGTGACTGCAGCGGAAATGCGGGCGATGGAAGCGATCGCGGCGGGCAGCGGTTGGTCGGAGTCCCGCCTGCTCAACCTTGCCGGCCAGCGACTCGGACACGCTCTGGCGGCGTTTTTCCCGGTCCCCGGAACGATTGTCGCCTATCTCGGGAAAGGCCACAATGCCGGCGATGCACTGGTCGCCATGCGGGTGTTAGAGCGCGACTATGGCTGGCAAACCGCCGCCCGCGCCGGATTTCCGCTCACGGATTGGGCGGAACTGACCCGCGAGAAATGGCAGGAGGCCCGGCCCGCCGACTTGCTGGAGTCCCTGCCTGACTGGCGCGAAGTTCGTCGGCCGCTGGTCCTGCTGGATGGACTGGTCGGCCTCGGTGCCTGCGGCCCGTTGCGGGAACCGCTGGCCGCGCTGGCCCGGGAAATGGCATGGTTGCGGCAGCAGGCCGGCGCCCGCGTGGCAGCCGTGGATCTGCCGTCCGGAGTGGACCCGGATACCGGCGCACTCACGGCCGGGGCGGTGACCGCCGATGTCACCTTCATGATCGGTGCGGCGAAGCGCGGCCTGCTGACAGCCACGGCGGCCGCCGCCACGGGTGCGCTGGCGCTGGTCCCGGTGGAACCACTCACCCCGCCGCCGGGTGGCGACCTCGAGCTGATTTCCCCGCTGTCCCTGACCGTCGGAACATCGCCGCGCCCGTTTGACTTCCACAAAGGCCTGGCCGGACGGGTTGACATCCTGGCCGGTTCCGCAGCCTACACCGGGGCCGCGGTGCTTGCCGCCAGCGGGGCCTTGCGCGGTGGCGCCGGCTTGATCGTGCTGCATGCGCCGCCCGCTGCCGCGCCGGTGATCGCCGCCAAATGCCCTTGCGAAATCATCGTCCGGACCTGCGAGAATCCGCTTGAATTGTTGGATTGCAAATCCGCTGCGCTCGTCATCGGTCCCGGCCTGGGGGCGATGGCCGGTGGGTTGGCGGCCGGGTTGCTAGAACTGATTGGCCGGACTGCGGTGCCCACGGTGCTCGATGCGGACGCGCTCAACCTTCTCGCGCAGCGCGGGAACTTGGCCTTGCTCAAGGAAAACCACGTCCTCACGCCGCATCCGGGTGAGTTCCGGCGACTTGCGCCCGACCTCGCGGACCTGCCGCGCGAGGTGGCGGCACGCGCCTTTGCGGCACGCCACCCGGGCACGCTGTTACTGAAAGGCTGCCGCACGCTTGTGACCCGGCGCGGCGAGGCGCTGTGGTGCAATGCCACGGGTAACCCCGCCATGGCAACCGGCGGCCAAGGCGATTTGCTGGCCGGCGTGCTTGGCGCACAACTCGCCGCCGGGATTCCTGCCGTCGCCGCCGCCGCCCTCGCCGCATGGCTCTGCGGACGCGCTGCGGAACTCGCCCTAGCCAACCTAACCGCCTCCGAGGAATCCCTAACCCCCACCGACCTGTTGGCCCGCCTCGGCGGGGCCTTCAACGATTGGCGGGCAGGCCGGAGATGAAGGTTCTCCAAGGCGAGGTCGCCCCATGGGTTTCGCTGACCACAGCTTTCCCAAGTGCGTACACCCCAAGCAGCACCATTCCCAGTGGCCCCATTCGCGCCGATCCAATGACGCGACAAACTGGCGCAAGACCCGGTCGATTCTTCGCAGATTGGCGCGTCACGATGCCGCGATGGCTGCGGCAGATGGCCGGAAAACCCTTGATTTTCCAAGGTTTTCCAAGTGGCACGGGGTTTGCGAATGACCCCATGTCAGCCTGCTGAAACGGCCTGCAAGGCCGCTCCGGCAGACGACCCGACCTGGCGGGTGAAACGGACGGGCACCGGTCGGTCGGAACCACACCAACACCCTGTCCGCAATCGTAAATACCACCGCATTGAGCGCAGCTATGGCAGCTTTGTGCGCAGCTTCTCGATTCCCGACGATGCCGCCCCCGATAAGATCACCGCCGACTTCAAGGACGGTGTGCTGCTGGTCCGCCTCGCCAAGTGCGAGGAGAAGAAGCCGAAGTACCTCGAAGTGACGGTGAACTGATCCGCTTCCGCAGCGGGAGCCGCCAACACCCGGCGGCTCCCGCTTTCTTATCAATATCCAACCAACCTATTGCCGGTTGTCCGCAGGGTCGCCCCCAGCGTGGTGAACATCCACACTAACAAGACCACCCGTGCCGATCAGGGCATGGCACTGTTTCTGGATGATCCGTTCCTGCGCCAGTTCTTCGGCACGCCCTTCGAGCAACTGCCGCGCGAGCGCAAGGAACAAGCCTTGGGCTCCGGGGTGATCGTTTCCCAGGACGGGTACATCCTCACTAACAATCATGTCGTCGCCGGGGCCGATGAAATCAAGCTGTCGGAAAACCAAGCTTGACGCCAGGGCAGGGAAACGGAACTTTCCGCCCGGAATGTTGCTCGTTCCGCTCCCGCCGCATGCACCCCATCACTGCCAGAACCCAACTCAGTCCCAACGTCACCCGGCTCGACGTCGAGGCCCGCCGGATCGCCGAAATCCGCCAAGCCGGCCAGTTCGTCATCGTGCGCCGTGCCAATGGCGCCGAACGCATCCCGCTGACCATCGCCGACGCCGACCCCGCCCGTGGCACCATCACGCTGGTGATCCAGGCGGTCGGGAAATCCACCCGCGAGCTTGTCGCTCTCGAAGCGGGTGATGCCATTCAGGACATCTCCGGTCCGCTCGGCCATCCCACTGAAATGATCGCCGCGGGCCGCGCCCTGTGTGTTGGCGGCGGCGTGGGTACCGCCGTGGTCCACCCCATCGCCCAGGGCCTCCACCAGCGCGGGGTCGAGGTGATCAGCATCATCGGCGGCCGCTCGCGGGAATGGGTCATTTTCGAGGAGGAATTGCGCCGCCTCGGCCAGGTGATGGTCTGCACCGACGACGGCAGTTACGGCCGCAAGGGCTTTGTGACCGACGCCGCCCGCGACGTGTTGGCAGCCGGCGGCGTGGACATCGTCTATGCGGTCGGGCCGGTGCCGATGATGCGGGCGGTGGCCAACCTGACGCGGCCCTTCGGCGTTCACACGATTGTGTCGCTCAACCCGGTGATGGTCGATGGCACCGGCATGTGTGGCGGTTGCCGGGTGGACGTCGGCGGCCAAACCAAGTTCGCCTGCGTGGAAGGGCCGGAGTTCGACGGCCATCTGGTGGATTTCGACATGCTCGCCGAGCGCCTCGGCACCTATCGCGAGTTCGAGGAAATGGCCAGTGCCGCCTGCGAGACCGGGGCCTGCCGCAGCGAACTCATGCCTCCATCTCAACTCCCAGCCATCCCATCGTGAACGAACCACAGCTCCCGCTCAAGGAACGCATGAAGCTCGACCGGCAACTCATGCCGGAGCAGAACGCCACCCGCCGCAGCGGCAATTTCCTCGAAGTGAACCTCGGCTTCACCGAACAAATGGCCTTGTTAGAGGCGCAGCGCTGCATCCAATGCAAGGAACCGAAGTGCGTGGCCGGTTGTCCGGTGATGGTCAACATCCCGCGCTTTCTCGGCTTCATCGTGGCGGGCGACCTGCCCGGCGCGGCACGCAGCCTGTTCGGCGACAACGCCCTGCCGGCCGTCACCGGCCGGGTCTGCCCGCAGGAAACGCAGTGCGAGGTGCAATGCGTTCGCGGGGTCAAGGGCAAACCGGTGGCCATCGGCTATCTGGAGCGCTTCGTGGCCGATTGGGCGCGAGCGCACAGCGAGGTGGTGAAGATCGAGGCCCGCAGGCCCAGCGGCAAGCAGGTGGCCATCGTTGGTGGTGGACCGGCCGGCCTGACTGCTGCCGGGGAGTTGGTCAAACTCGGGCATGAGGTCACGGTTTACGAAGCCCTACACAAGCCGGGCGGGGTGTTGGTCTATGGCATCCCCGAGTTCCGGCTGCCCAAGCTCATCGTCGAGGAGGAAGTCGAGCGCCTGGTGCAAGCCGGCGTGAGGATCGAAAACAACGTGGTGATCGGCCGCACCTACACGCTGCCCGAATTGCGGGCGCGATTCGATGCGGTGTTCATCGCCAACGGCGCCGGACTGCCCGTCTTCATGAACGTCCCCGGCGAAAACTTCAAAGGCGTCTATTCCGCCAATGAGTATCTGACACGGGTGAACCTCATGGAAGCCTATGCCCTGAACTCCGACACCCCCGTGCTCCGTGCCCGCCGCGTGGCGGTGGTGGGCGGCGGCAACGTCGCCATGGACGCGGTACGCACCGCCAAACGCCTCGGCGCCGAACGCGCCATCCTGGTGTACCGCCGCAGCCGCGCCGAAATGCCGGCCCGCGTCGAGGAAATCCACCACGCCGACGAGGAAGGCGTCGCTTTTGAAAACCTGGTCGCCCCCCTCGCAGTCCTCGGCAACGAGCACAAGTGGGTTGTCGGCCTGCAATGCCAGCGCATGGAACTGGGCGAGCCCGACGCCTCCGGCCGGCGCAGCCCCAAGCCCATCCCGGGCTCCGAGTTTGTGTTAGACTGCGATGCCGTGGTGGTGGCCATCGGCACCCGGGCCAATCCCTTGCTCACCGCCACCTGCCCGGACCTCAAGCTCAACCGCTGGGGCAACATCGAGGTGGATGAAACCGGCATGACCAGCATCCCCGGCATCTTCGCGGGCGGCGACATCGTCCGCGGCGCGGCCACCGTCATCCTCGCCATGGGCGACGGCAAACGCAGCGCCCAAGCCATCGATGCCTATCTCACCGCCGGGTTGTGACGACTTTACCCGGGAGCGCATTGGCATCAACCTAACGCGGAAATTGCCGGGAAACGTGGCTCCTGAGGGTGACTCGCGCAGCATGAACCACTGGAAGAACTGAGAACCACTGAGAGCACTGATGAAGAAATGCAGTTGAGGACTGGAAAGGCCGTCATGGGAAATAATTCTCACTCGGGATGATGACCTTCCTTCACGCCTCACGGTTCCTGATCCCGGCGGAAAATGAGTTGGCACTGGTTGGCGTTTCAGACGAATTCGTGAATCATCCGCGCATGGGTTTGCGGGTGGCAGCAGTGCCGATGCGGTGTTAGGTCTTGCTCTGGTTTTGGGTTGCGATCCCTGGTGGGGTTGTTTTCTCACCCCCGAAGACTCCGCCATGCCACTGCACTTGTCACGCCAATGAACCCGCCAGTGACAAACCATGGCCTGACATCTCCGACCAGATGCCGCTCCAGGCACCCCCGGAAGGTGCCAAGTCATTTTCCGGGATTCAATGCCAATTCCTTGTCAATTCAAGGTCCAGCCCGGGAAGTGTGAAATTTTCAAACTTTTTCCTTGCGCTGTTCTTTTGAACGGCTATCTTGTCGTCATGTCCCAGCCACCGCCTCCCTCACCGGCCGCTTCCGCCGCGACTCCGGCCCGGCTGAATTTCCTCCACCGCCTCGAATCCCTCGCCATCCGCCCCGCCGCCCGCGACTACTACGTCCGCCGGGCCGAGGGCTGGACCAACCCGCCAAAGGGATTGATGAGTGATGATTGTTGAATCTTGATTTCAGAAGTGACTGAAAGGCGAATTCTTCATCTTCCATTCA
>JAPLUI010000126.1 GCA_026397725.1 Verrucomicrobiota bacterium
CCACTGTCAACCAGCGTGGTATTCTCCACTCCCCATTGATCGTGGACCCACCCGTTGCGTTTTGCCCCTTGCCGCACCCAGCCGTAGAAACAGATGTTTTCGAGCGCGGCGTCGCTGCTTTCCGTCGCACGTCCGGTGGCCACGTAATCAAGAACCATCTTCTTGGTTTGTCCCGCGTCCGGCAGATCGAGTTTGATAATGAAATCGGCATATTTCCCTGTTTGACACATCATCCGGCGGTGGACGATCGGGGTTGTGCCGTCGGCTTCAAAGAACCGCACCCCGAAAAAATCGTCATCAATATCATTGCCGAGATAGAGGTGTTGAATGGCATCGTTGCCACCCGCCAGGCTGTCGGTCCCGGCCCCCTTGTGCAGCCGGAGAAACTCCATCTGGTAATTGGCTTTTGCCCCCCGTGAAACAAGCGCCAGTGTTTTGACCGCCGGCAACGCCGGCGGCGCAAACACCAGGAGCGACATCAGAACCATGATGATGGCGGAACCCATGGATTTACAAGGAATAGCACCTGACAAGACAGCAGGGTTGCCCACCTGAATGTTGCTCATGGCACTTTTCAACAGTTTGATTTTAATCATGCGATTATCTGCTAACACACGAAATTCCAAGCAGTGGAAAGCGCGGCCCAAACGTTGCAAGGCGCGTTGCAACTGCGTCACGCCTTCAAGCCAGTCAGGTCAACTTCAAGCTTTTTGTTATCCTTGAGGAGTTGCAGCATTGTCAGCGGCGTGCGGCGCATCGCGGCTTCGCGGCCAAGGATGCAGACCAAAGCACTGTCAACGGCCTGCTTGACGGTCGGGTTGGACGTTTCGCCCTTGATGACGGCGTCGTAAAAGGACGCGATGTTGCGCACGGCGCCGGCATCGTAGAGGTTCTCGATCTTGCCACCGCTGTATGCCTGTGGGCCGCCGCGCACGTAGGCTTTGCCCCAGTAGGAAACCCGGGCGCTCGCTTCGCTGCCTTGAAACTCCGCCACCAGCGAACCGTTGCCCGCGAACCAGTCGTCGGTCGTGCCCTTGGGACTCTGATGATTCCAGACTGTGCCGTCCTCGAACGTGTACATGACGCACGTCGTGTCCAGTGCGTTGCCATGCGGTTCCGGACGATAACGCGCGCCCCAGCCGTACGCCGCGACGGGCACGCGGCCACCGATCGCGCGCATCACTGCGTCAACCACGTGGATGTCGTAGTTGCCAATGTAGCCGCAGCCCAGTTCATCATCGCTGACCCAGGTGAGGCCCTGCAAGCGGCTCTCGATGGTTTTGGTGAGCGGCGGATCGTTGAAGCCGCCGCCGCCGGCCGCGCCGTTCGAGAAAATCGTCTGCAACTTGCCAAGCCCGCCCGCGGCGATGCGTTTATAGACTTCGATGTTCAGCGGATCGGTCGGCATCTGATAGTCCACGAGCAACACGCGCTTCTTCTGCGTCGCCACCTTGCCGGATTCGCCAATGGACAAGGCCCCCGGCACGTCCACGCACACCGGCTTTGCCATATAAATGTGCAGGCCGGCATCAACCGCGGCCTTCGCCTGTTCCGGATAGAAGTACGGCACGTCGATGATGATGATCGCCTCGATGCCGCTCGCGATCACCTTCTTGTAACCGGACAGCCCCGAGAAGCATCGCGCCTTGTCCACGCCGAGCGCCGTGCCGTTCTGCTCGGCGACGTTGGGAAAATAATCCGCCACGGCGTGAATCTCGTAACCGCCATGATTGCGGATCAGGCCGGCAAGCCAGTTGCCGCGCCCTCCCAAGCCGACCACGCCAATCTTGATCTTGCGTTCAATCTTCGCGAGAACGGCCGCGGCGGGATTGTCCTCCGCGTGCGCTGCCAGCGTTCCTAGAATCGAACTTGCGGCCAGGGTTCCACCGATGAATTGCCGGCGGGATACGTCATGTTTGTGGTTCATTGCATGATTCCTTTCGTTATTATTTTAGTTATCAAAATATTTCCAATCATTGGAATGAGGCGGGGAAGATGTAGAAGCGCATGGGGGATGAGTCAATGAATATACGAGTGAAGACCGTTGCAGGAGCCGGTGGCGGGACCGGAGGGCGGGGGAATGGGAGTTATTTCTCTGTTGGCAGTTGGAATATGGGTCAGCGAAACTCAACTTCCGCAGCAACGTCGGCATCGAGATGGACAACGCGCATGTGCTTTGAAATAAGAAAGGAAACCGCTCTCCGCGCATCGCGCGCCGATTCGGTAAGAACGGTTACGTCGGCTGGAAACTTCGTAGGATTGGTCAGCTTCAGCCTGATGACGCCTTCGGCATGGCTTATCGTCTCGGCACGAATGTTGTCGAATGCAGCGAACACCCCGGTGTCAGGCTGGACATAAAGCCCGGGAATCTGCACAACCGTGAGCAACGCGGCCGCTTCCACCCAGGGGCATGAACCAAAGATGCTGCCGCCGACCTGATCTTGGCCCTCCCAGTCGCTCAAGTTGACTCGCTCGCAGATGGCGCCGGGCGGCATGCGCCCCAGTTCATGCGCCGGCCGGCTGATGTATTGCGTGATACCGTGGGCGATGTCGCGGAGCAGCTCCAAGGCGAGCAGATCTCCGCTTGCACGATAGTATTTCAAGAGACAATCGCCCGACCAGGTGGCAATGCCCGGTGCCGCATGCTTGTTCGGCAGGTTCGCCCATACGGCGCCGCAACTGCGCGCGTCGATCCGGCCCATCGGGCTGCCGGCCGGAAAACGATAATCGTACGCGACCGTCCAGCTTGCACAGATGGGAAGCAACTCCTTGGCATAGCCGAGCCACTCGGAGTCGCCGGTCACTTCGTACAGGGCCATATACGATTCCAGCAAGCCAAAGGCCGATTCACTGTCCGGCGCTGACAAGATTTCGCCGGGTCCGCCCGTGGTGTAGCCCGCCTGCACGAAGTCGCGATAGTACTTGCGTCCAGCGGCCTGGGCAACTTCGAGATCGCGGGGTGCGTGGAAACTCCGCGAGGCCAGGGCCAGCCCGCCCACGGCGATCGCCCCCGACGTCGATCCGCCGACGCAGATATCGCCCGTCTCGACGTCCACGAACTGGCCGAACTGTCCCCGTTTGTCCCACAATCGCACGAAGGCATCGGCCTGACGGCGCAGTCCCTCTTTCCACGATGCCGGGACGGACCCGTCAGTCGATTCGATCCACTGGAACTGCCGCTGGGCCATATAGAGCCAGTCGCCTTGCGAACGTATGAGGCTTTCATGGTTGACGAAGTTTTTCCAGAAGCCGAAGCTAACAAATTCTTTGCCGTTGCCGATCGTATTGAAGAAGCCGGACGCGGCCTGGGTCTTGGTGAAAATCACATCCAGGTTCAGCAGGGCGCGGCGTCGCGTTTCTGCGTCGCCCTGCATCAGCAGCGGAAGCGTTATCTGCCCGCCGCCGTTCCAGCCAAGCTGCCAGATAGAGTTCCAGGCGCTCGTGCCCTCGGCGGGATCGGTGAGCCGATACATGCCGATCCCTTCGTCCCAGCGATGCTTGGCGTAAAGCTCATCAAGAAGTTGCCGGGCCGCGCTATAAGGAAGCGATTCCTTGCGATCCGCGGGATTCAGGTCCTTGCGCACCTCAAAAAAGCGCTGCATCAAATCGGCGCGCTGACGCGCCTGAAAGGCGAAGACCCGGCACTGGATTGTAACCGTGTCACCGGCCTTCCAAGCGGCCGCGTGATCGCCTGACGGACAAACCATGGAGCCCATCACTGGCCGCGATTGCCGGACGGCCGGGGCAGTGATCGTCAACCGCGCGCCGCTGTGCGGGTCTTCTTCGATGAGCAAACCGTGGTTGCCCAGGCGGCTGCCTTGCGTGGTCAATACCATCCAGCCTCGTTGCGCCGCAGGTGCGTGAAAGGCCATCATCGGCACGGTGGCATTCCCGGTATCGAGATCAATCCGCCCCGTAGCGCCGTCCTTGGCAAGCCTCGGACAATCGGTGATCGTGGTCGGCATGTCCAGCTTCCACTCGCGCTTGTCGTACCAGTAGGGCGGATATTCGATCGCTTTCACGGCGAACCGATTTCCGTCGTACACGGCGCCAGGCACGAGGACGAAATTCGACGACGACCAATCCGAAAAAGCGAACGACACGCCTACCGCCGCAGCCTTGGCCTCGCCCTTGGCAAGTGTGAAGGTGAACCTGTAATCGACGGCGTCGCGTCGATCCTCGACCGGCCGCGATTCCAGATCGAGCGTCCATTCGGCCTGGCCCCCATCGCTCACCCTGGCTTTGTCGCGCAACTCCAGCGCAAGCTCGCGCTCAAGCCGGTCGGCTTGATAATAGCGGACGACGGGCTGGATAGTGCCCATCTGTGTCGATGGCGCTTGGAAATCGATTGCCCGCGCTGGCGGCGAGGACGCCGTTGCATCGGGAGTCTTGGCAGCAAGACAAGGCAACCCTGTCAGCAGCAGGGCGGTGAAAGCGATCATGGCATGCCGTGTGGTTCTGTTCATTGGCGATTCTCCTTTGTACGTGGCGCAACAGTCATATTGGTCACCTTAAATCCACTACACTGACTGCTGGGAAATTGATTTTCGGGTGAAGGCCGTTGCCAGAGCGGAGGGCGGCGAAATCGGGGATGATTGCCTTTGCAGCCTTCTGTGAAAGTTGAAGTTTTCAGCTGCGGTATCGCCGGTCAGCGCAACCTTCCGTCCGGTGCCACGACGACGGTCGTTGTTTGCCCGGCTTTGACGGGGGTTTTCGGCCACTTGTCGTGCGCACCCCAGCCGAGCGGTTTCTTTGCTTGGGTTGCGGATTCCGCAAAGATGGAAACGGAGGCGTCATGGTGCGTGGGATTGGTGATTGAGAGGGTCACGCCGGAAGTGTCGCGCTTGACGACCTTGGCTTCAACATGATCCATGACCAGGCAGGTGTCGTCGTCGGTGTGCAGATAGATGCCGGGGTTTTCGAGGCAGGAGAGCGCGATGAGGGTTTCCCAGGCCATGTTGGAGTCGTTAGGATCGTGCTGTCCGGTGCTGGTGCCTTCCCAGTCGGAAACTTGAACGCGCTCGGTGGCGGTGCCGCTGCGTTGGCGGAGCGGATTGTGCGGTGCCCCGGCGTATTGGACCACATTGTGCGACTGATCCTTGTACATTTCGGCGTAGCGTCGGTCGCCGGTGGCGCGAAAGAGCTTGAGGAGCATGTCGCCGGAGAGGATGTAGTAACCGGGGGCGCTGTGGTTGTTCTGCGAGCTGGCGAAGATAGAGCCGGCGGCATGAATGCCGGCACGCTCCATGGAGGAGCCTTTGGTGAACTGATAGTCGTAGGATCCAGCGGACGGTCCTTCTCGTTGTGGATATACGGCGGATAACCGATAGGCAAAATGCGGAAACGGTTGCCGCCGTAGATTTGCGCCGGGACGAGGATGTAGTTGTCGGTGGACCAGTCACTGAAGTCGAAGGCCACGGCAACGCCGGCGGACTTCGCCTCGCCGGACTCAAGCGTGAAGGTGACGGCAAGATCGGCGGTGCCCCCCGGGACCGCCGGGTTGTGCTCGGCGCGGAGTTCGCAGCGCCACTGCGCGCCGGCGACGGCCGCCTTGCCAGCCAGCGGTGACACGGCGTCAGTTAGACAGCTGCCGTTATACTGGCAGACCAGCGGACGGATCGCGCCGTTGAGCCCCTTCATGAGTGGCGCAGCAGGGTCCGCAGACGAAGCACCGGTGGCAACGCCGGCGCTGTCCGGCAGCCAAGTGTCGGCGGCGAAAGCCGCGCGATTAACAAGAGTGAAGGTTGCGATGGCGGCAACAAGCGGAAGGTTTCTCATCAATTTCATGGTCATATTTGGGTATGAATATCATTTTTCCAACATATTGACAACATCCTCGGTGCGCGACTCCGGTGTGACCTTGAGCGACACCACTTTGCCGTTGCGCAGTTCCCCTTCCACGGTGGTTTCATAGGGCGCATGGAGTTTGAACGACACGTTCCAGTTTTTCGGCCAGGCCGGCAGAACATACAGTTTCCTGCCGTCGGATTGGAGCAGCATGAACTGCAGCGTGGTAAGGATGTTGTTGCCGTGGTCCTGGTCGGGAATCCAGTCGAAGTTGGGCCCCCACATGACGGGAAAGCGATAGCCGGCATTGATCTGGGCGGCGCGGGCGGCGACCAAGCTGCGCCGGGTTGTGCTTCCACGGTGAAAATCGAGCCGTTGAACTTGATGGGCGAGCCGCCGCGGCCGGAGCAGGCGTTCATGAAGCGCTGCAGGACATAACCGTTCGTGAGCGAATTGGCGCCGCCCACAAAAACCCAACTGCGATTCCAAAACTTGCTCCACCATGTTTCGTGGGCGCCGCGCGCTATCGCCGGGTCGAGCTTGCCGCTTGTTGTTTCCAACTGATCGAGTTGCGCCAGCCACGCCTCGGGCGTGTCGGTCTGCGCCGTTAGAACGGCGATCGACAACGCATGGCGTTTGGCCGGCGCCGCCGACTTGATCGCCTTGGGGCCGTCCGCCACGAACCCGTCGCCGTGCAGGCTGGCGCCGAAGGTGTGGTTCAACAGCGGATCGGCGAACCGCCCCTTCAAGGTCTCCAAATGCTGAACCTTCAGCCCGAGTTCAAAAATCGATCGCGTGTTGCGGTGATACCAAACCACGCGCGGCTTGCCGGAATCAACCACGACATCCGGCAGAACCGTCGGCTTGAAATCGGACGCCGACAACCCGCGGCCGGTGTGGCTATCGTCATCGTTGCCGAACGGGCGTTCGCGCAAGCGCCACAACTCGACGGCGGCGCGGCAGTTTAGCGGCGTGGCGGATTCCGTCTCCAGATGCACGAGCGGCTGGTTGGCATCCACCCACAGGTTGAGGCGGACACCGTTGTTAGCGGCGATTGCGATTCGTCCTTCCCGCAGTTTCAGTTCCTGCCGGAATCCGGTCGTCGTCGGCAGCGGCGGATCGAACTTCACTCGGACCCGGCCGATCTTGCAAACACGGGCGTTCTCGTCCCAGGCGTCGGTCTTGCTGATGTAGAAGACGAGGTCGCCGGACGGTTCGACCCAGGCGTTGATTCCAACCTCGCCGTTGCCCAGCGGCATGGATCCGTGGGCGTTCTGGCTCGGCGAATCCCAGGCGACGTTGCAGGCATCCAGCGGGTCGGCAGACTCCGATGCATCACTGGGGATTGCCGCCACCAGGGCCAAACACAGGGTGATGCTAACAGTTCTTTGCAGGTGATTTCTAGCGATCATTGGTACTTTCTTCTGACTTGTTGCTGGTTATATCCATCGCATCCCAGGAAAACCAACCGTCATCCTGTACGCGAACTTCCAAAGTGTTCTTTCCCGGCCGCAAGTCGGCCGCCGGAACATCAAACTCCACCGTGGCCGGAAACGCCAGATGGGCCGGATCGGTCCTTTGGATTCCCAGGCCCAGGGGGAGCGATTCTTCCATCTGCCGGCCATTCATCGTGATCGCAACCTTGGTTGGCATTGTTGCCGCCTGGTCGGCGGTGTGAATCCGCAACCGCGCCGCCTGCTTCGCTTGGGCCTCGCTCAAGGGGAACTCGCAACGCAGGGCATGGTTGCTGTCGAGCAAACAGGGCACTTGGGAGGGATCGGGGCGCGTGCCCACCCGGGTTGTTTCTCCCGTGTCCTTGATCTTGCTAGTATCAAAGTAGCCAAGATACTCGCGGCACATTTGATCGCGGCGCCCGACCGCAAGCAACACGTCGCTGCCCGGTTCGACCACCAGGTCGTCGGCGTTCCAGGTTGTGATGCGCCAACCCGTTTCGGCTAACGTCAATCCGCCGCGCGGTTTGTCCGCCGCTTTGATCGTGAGCGTGCGGCTCTCGCCGGGCGGGATGAAACAGTGGTTGTTGTCGATGAACAGATCGGTGCGATACTCGATCAGCGGATGCGGTTCGCAGAACAGCGCCGTCATCGCGCCGGTGTTCTCCAGCACCAATTCCAGCACTTCCTGCCCGGCCTCCAGGCGCAGCGGCAAGGCCTTGACCTGCAATGACGTGCGGCGAACCGGACGACAGATTTCCGGCGGTCCTTCCTGTAACGGGTCGGCATCATCGTCGGGGACCACGTTCCTCAACAGTCCGCCCAGCGGATCCTTGGCGGTGGCAGGACCGAAGACGTGAAGCCGTTCAGCCAGCAGCTTGCCCGCCGCATCGTGAAGCTGCATTTCGATTAGCAGCGGCCCCAACGCGGTTTTGGCGGGCGGCTTCAGTTCTAACATGCCGAGTTCGTCGGCAAGGTCGTACATTTCGTCAGGCAGGATAACGCCGCCGCCCCAGACGCGGAGCGTGTTCATTCCCACCGCCTTGGCAAGCTGTATCAACCTGGGACCACGTTGGAGGATGCGGCCGAACAACATATCAGGCGGCAGGATGTTAGAACCCATCTGCCGCACCGGCCGGCCATTGACAACCAGCTGCAGCGAATTGCCTAGCGAGTAGGGGGCGCGGGTCGCCGCCTCCGCGTCCTGCGCCCAGCGAATCTCCCGGATGCCGAATCGGACCTTGCGGCTGTCGAGAATCTCGCCCGACTCTGTGAGCAGGCTCGCCTGCAATTCATAAAGCGGCTGTTGCCCATGTCCGTTAGGCCACCATAAGGCGGGACTGGCAACGTCCAGTTCCGCCTCCACGATGTTGCCGCCTGCGGTCAAGTTGATAGCGACCCACTTGGTTACGTCGGCGCTCTGTCCGGAGACACGCAACGACGCCCGGGCCTTCATGCCGGCAAGGCTGTCAACATCGAGCCGGACCCGGACGCTCGCCGTGGAGTCGTTGTTTTTCAACCCGGTCCGCACTTGCGTCCACTCGATTCGGGCCGGGCCGCTGGCCTCCAGGCGCACGTCCTTCCAGATGCCAAGGGTATACACGGCGATGGACCAATCATAGGCCGCATTGGTTGGACTCTTCAGTTCGTTCAGATGGTGAATCATCGTGTCAATGTCCCTGCAGGTGTCGTCGTGCCGATCCGCCCCAAGCATGGCCGGTGCCACGGGCGGGGGCATGCGATCTATCTTCACGGCCAGCCGATTCGGCTTGCCGGGCTGCACTAACGCGGCCACATCGAAGCCGAACCGCCTGAACATGCCGGAATTCCGTCCAAGTCGCTTGCCATTGAGCCAGATCTCGCAATCCTGGTCGACGCCGTCAAAGACCAGACGAACGCGCTTGCCGGCAAACGCATCCGGCACGCGGAAATCCTTGCGATACCACCAATCCTTTTCCGCAATTTGTGCCAACCGTGGATCGCCCGCGCCGTAGGAGATGGGTTTGATCAAGCGCGCCGCCTCGACATCCGCCTGGATATTTCCCGGAACATTGGCCGGAATCCATCCGGGATCGCAAGGATCAGCCTGCGGCATTCCCCGCTCAACTCCCTTGCCGTCCGCGTCCTCATGAATCCGCCAGTCGGTGCCGCTCAGAGAGATGCGTTGACTGGCGTCGCTTTCCCCATAAGTAATGCCGATTATGAAACCATGAAGCAGGATCACAGCAGCCGAAATTCTAACATGCCGAAGTCTCATAGTCATCGTTAGGTGTCGATGGTTGTCTTATCCTGATGCAATCCCGGGGGATTCTCCTCGGGCCTCCGTCTTTATCCTTTTTACTGGCGGGGCACCGCGATCCGATACATTTTGCCCGCCACCGTGTCGAACGTGCACCGGTCGCCGGCCGACCGGACCGCAACCGCAACGCCACGGGCGTCGCTGACGTGGATTCGTCCGGATGCAATGACGGTGAACGGATGGCCCTTCTCGCTGTAGAGGCTCACGTCCGCCGCGCCTTCCTTGAACTCGCCGGAACAGAGGAACGCCCCCCGCGCGCGCAAGCCCTTGAACGAAAGCCTCCTGTCGGCAGGACAGTCCGGGAAGAACCTCACTCCGTCGTCGTAGCACTGCATGCATAACTGATTGTTGAACTCCCACAACCCGATATCGGCGATGTAGGGAGGGTATCTGCCAGGAGGTGCCGGAAACGCCCCCGAGGGAGCATTGAGCATCGCCTTGTAGTATCGTATCATGTCATCCACTGGGAACCCCCCGATGCGCAGCGCCGCGACAAACGACCCCTGGCCGCGCATGTTGTCCTGGCCAAAAGGAGTGAGCCAGCGCCCATCCCGAAGGGCAAGCTTGGTGCCCTGGTTGATCGTGTTGTAGCCGGTTTCCTTCACCTTGGGAGCCGAACGCCGGTTGCAGGCGTAGCCCGGGTAAACGTTCTGCGTCTGGATGACGTTGATGGAAAAGTCAAACGGGGTCTGGTCGTCCGCCTTATACACCGTCACGCCGTTCCAGTTAGTGGTGGTGTACTCGTTCAAATGATCCCTGATATCCCGCCATTTCTCCCCCCGCTCGGAATCGACGCCGAGCACCTCGCTGTACTTCACGATGTCGGTGAACAGGATGCCGGCATAGACAAGGTCCAGACACGAATTCTGAAAGTTGTCCGATCCACTTTCATGGCTCGCCCCGCGCACATGGTATTTCCCGTCGGCTTCCTTGGTGAGCCAGTCCTCATAGAAGTTGGCGCACTCCTTCATGAATGGATAGATACGTTCCCTCAAATACGCGACGTCCTCCGTGTTCCGGTAGTACCAGTTTCCGATGATCGAAGCGAACGACGCGCAGAACTTCTGCCCCCAGTAGATGTCCTCATAGGTGCTGCCCCATGGAGCCCAGTGGACGGGAAAGAACACGCCCCGCTTCAGCCCGGCATCCTTGATGGCCCGTCTCTGTCCTTCCGGGATCCAATCATAGACCGTCTGAATCCACATTTTTGCGGCGCTCGCGCGATCCGAGTTGATGAGCGGAATGTAGTACGAAGCCGCTCCCAGATCGTTATTACAGTAGCTGCTGTAATTGTGCCGGGTATCGGAAGCCTTCCACGGGCCGTGCAGGCCGCTGTTGACACTACCTTCCCGGCACATCGTTCCCAGCCCGTACAGGCAGCGGAAGTAGTATCCGTCCATCGTGTCGTCGCAGGTTCTAACATACCCTTTCGACCACCACTGGGTCTTCCACCAGTTCCGGTGGCTTTCCTTCAGACTGGCGAGGCTTTTCGCGGTGAATTCACGCACCCGTGCTTTGGCGGTTGACAGATGGTTGGTGGCATCCTTGCCGCCGTCCAGGCAGACGACGACCGTGACGGTGGCGTTGGAGGGGATATCGAAGGTTGCCCGGGCGCGGTCTTTGCCAACCGCCTCACAGGTGACAGGACCCGCGCCAATGATTCTGGCGGCATACGCGTTGCGCGAGATCCACCGGGCACCCTGCCGGTTGTTAGTCTCGCGGGTCAACCAGATCATATCGCCGTCCATACCGGCTGCCGCAGGATAGTCGGCCACCCGGTCGAGCACCTCGGCATTCAACTCGACGCTCACCCTGACCGGCCCGACGCTCGACAGCTCGAGCGCCATCGTATTCTCGGTCGCCGCCACCAAAGAATTCACCTTCAACCCGTAACCGTTGAACGGCAGCGTCGAATGGATCTCCGCATCTAGCATCTCCTCTTCCTGCCGGTAGCCGGGGCATGGCCCCGTCGCGGCAGACGGCGGATTCGCCGTGGCTAGACCTATCTTCAAGCAGCCGGAGGGGATTTCGCGGACCGTATGGTTGCCATTTGAACCGTCGTCGGTCCAGAAATCGGCCGTCCTCATGAAGTAGACCTGGGTGTCGTTGCCGCCACTCACACATGCGCACATGTTTCCATTGCCCATGAGCGGAGCATGGACGGTGTTTTCGGTGGCCACCAGCGGGGCAGCGGTCCACACCCGGTTGTAGGCCGGAACAACGCTCTCGAGAACCTCCCAGTGCGCCGCCGCGAAGCCGCCCCCTTCAACGGGGCCGGCCATGACCGCCATCTGCGCCGCGGCGCCCGGCTTGGCAGCGGCAGTCACGCTCACATTGTCTAACTGTGCACCCTGTGTCGACTTCTGCGTGGGAGTAGTTCCCGGGCTGAAGGACAGGGTCGCGGTGCCTCTAGCAGTAGGCGTAAAGGTGAACGTGTGTTTGGTCAAACCGTCGGCAAAAGGAGTATTGGCATCCTGGGTGAGGGTGCCGGTCGCCGCGATCCCGCTGATCGTAGCGGTCAACTTGACTCCCGGAGTGGCTTGCGCCGTGTTGCATTGGTAGTAAGCGACCTCATACCGGGTGCCTGCCGTGACGCCAAAGCTCTGGGAAACCGTGCTCCCGTATAACAAATTCCACTGCCGGGTTCCGAAGGGCGTGGGCGCCACGTAGGCTGAGTAGTCCGGCACGACGACACCCTTGCCGTCAACTTCCGGGCCCTGACGCAGATACATTCCCATCAGTCCGTCGCCAGCGAGAACCCCGCCGTTAAGAGACGTGCCAAACGTCCAGTTGGCGACAGAGGTGGCCCCATTTCCCCAATCCCCAATCAGGGAGGTGCCTTGGGCAGGGCCGTTAGGAACGAAGGGTTTTGCCGGATCGCCCCAGGTGCCTAATCCCCAGGCACCAATGGTGGCCGTCTCGAAGCTCCCGTTCGCGATGATGGGGGCCGCCGCCGAGGCAGGGCCTGCGGCGACCAGCGCCACGGTTAGAACAACACTGGGAACAGGGTTGGCAAAGGCGCGCTTTCCGGGACTTGTCATTTGGGGTCTTGTTTGTGGGTTGGGGTAGTCTGTTAGAATGTTTCGCCCGGTCATTTCGCCGCCCCCGCAGCGACCGGGTTGACCAGCACTTCATCAAGCGTTTCGTCGGGCACCATCGTCGGACGCAGCTTATCGAAGTGGCTCTTGATCTTGCTCCTATTTGTTAGATCCCAAAGCGACGTTTTCATCTGGCGTAGCGCGAGCACCGAGGTGATCCAGCTTTGGGTCCAACCGCTCTCAATCGACCATGCGCCCCAGCCCGCATCGGTGCTGGATGCCCAGTATTCCCAGCGTTTGAAATCGAACGCGCGGAACCAGCCGCCATCCAATTCCGGGTGGCTCTCGCTGCGGATTTGGATGCGGCACAGGTAGGCGGCCATGGTCATGCCGATCGCGGTTTTCGCCCGTTGCCGGAACCATTCGAACCCGGTCTGCCGGTAGGCCCAAAGATAACAATTCCACAGGGTGGCCTGCATGTGCGGCGAGTAACTGGTGGTCCTGCCGTTGAAGTACCAGTCGATTCCCCGCCGCAGGGCTTGCGCCTCGATGTCCGCCGGCAGCGCCGCGCCGGCACCAAAACTTGGCCGCACACTGGCCGTCCATTTCAAAGCCGCTAGCTCCCGGCCCGGCCGCAGCCAGGTGAACCCATAACTCCAGATCCCCTGCCACGCATCGGTGGGCGCATAACGACCGGTGACGAAGTCGCTGAGCTTGGTGGTGGCCACTAACACATTGCCAGCCCCGGCCTGTGGCGGCAGGTCGAAGAGGATCGGGTGCGATTCTTGTGCCCAGCCATACACCGCGGTGTCGAAGCCCGCCACGCGGCCGATGACAATGTGTGGCGTGTCGGCTTTGACCGGCAAAAAGCGGCAGCCATGAATGGCCAGGATGCGCAGTTTTGTTAGCGCGGGCGCAAAGGCGTCCGAGGCGATCACCGCGTGCTCCCACTGGGTTCCGCGCGGCGCCCCAACCTCCATCCCGGGCAGAAACGACGGATACTCCACATACAAGCGCAGGTGTTTCCCGGCGGCCTTTTGAAACAGCGCGGCGTCAAGCACCGTGGTCTGCGTTGGATAAGCGTCGGCTAACAACAACACGCCGTCACCGTCGCCGGCCGCCTCGACGGCTGCCAGGGGCGCGTCGAATCGCTTCACGTCCAGCCCGTTGTCCGACGCGACGCGCAACAGGTCATTGCCGGCCGCGCAGGAAAAGATCAGCGGTGCCGCAGAAGCGGCAGGGACAAGCGACCCTAACATCAGCGTCGCGATCAGGCTGGCCGCAAGGCGGCGCGGCGCGTGGGTTTCCGGCTGGTCTTTCTTTGGTTTCATGGCTATCAGGATTTGATCTAAGTTCACGCTGGCACGGCCTCTATCATTTCGGCGGTTCCTTTTGCGCCTCGGCGAAGAGTGCCGCGAGCCGTTGTTGGCGCGCATCACCCTTGGCCGTCCAGCGGGCCATCCGCGCGGCGAAACCGTCATACATGGCAACGGCCGTCTGCTCGTAAAACGTGGTGACGTTCACCTTGCGCTGCGGGGTGATGGCATGGAAATAGCCCGGGCCGGGATCCACCGCCGCACGCAGCCGCCGGGCCTCGCACGCTTCCAGCGCGGCGGCGACAAATGCCCGCTCGTCGCCGCTGCCGGGCTCGCCGGCCAGGAGCTTGGCCATCGCTGTTAGAACGGCGAGCGGCCGCTGCAGGGATTCCGGCAACGCGGCGGGGTTTGCCGCCGGGTCGTCCTTGGCGACGAGGGCGGGCACTGCCGGATAGGCCGCGGTCGGGGATTCCTTGGGCCAACCGCCCTCGGTGGTGATCTCGATTTTCGCCTCGGCGGGCAGCGCGTCATACATCAGCGCCAGCGCGTCCGGTGAGGTGACCGTCAGTGCCTTGCCGTTCAGGGTTGCCGCCGCGATCTTCGGCCCGCCGTTGCGGCAGGAAAGATAGACGCGTTTCTCACCAAAGCGCACCGGTTCTTTCTGCAAGTATTGAGTGATGGATCCCGGCACGCGCGGCCGCAGGATCAGCCGGTCGGCCCGATAGTCGTAATCGAACAGGCCGCGGACCGTGGCCGCGGGAATGGCGAAGTTGTCAGCCATCACCGAACCGCCGGGTTTGTAGAGCCATTTGCCTTCGCCAAACCAGGAATTGTCGGTGTTTTCGCCGCGCTGCGACCACGGCGCGTCCATCTGGAAGTCCTTGGCCCATTTCATCGCCCGCGTGGCGGAGCGCCGGATGTCCTCGAACTTGCCTAACCGGTAATACATCAGAATCGCGCGGCCCTCGACCGTGCCCCAAACGCCGCCGTTGACCCAGTCGCCGAAGTTGTGGATTCCCGCCATTCCGGGGCCGGCCGTATTGCCCCAGCTCCAGTACGTGTCGTCCAGCCCGGGCGCGTTGGTGAGGAGGAAGTCGAACGGGCGGATCGCTGGAAACGCGGCAATCTGTTGGTAGATGCTTTTCGATGTTAGGTCGTCGGCCACGCGCAGCGCCACCGCATCGGCGTTGGCCACGCCTTCCAGGTAGCCGAACTGTGGCTGGCCGAGCACGCCGTGTTTGACGCCGCCGGGCTCTAGCGATTTGACAAAATAACCGGCGGGGGTCAGCAGCAGCGGCAGCGACTCGCGCGTTATTTTTTGCCGCGGCTCGGATTGCGCGAGTTTGTCCTTGTCGCCGGTGAGCCTGTAGAGTTCCACCATCCGGTCCAGGGCTGCCAGATAGGTGATAGAAAGTCCTGCCAGATAGCCTTTGCCGAATGACCCGTCGGGTTGTTTGACACCGCCGTAGCTGGGGGCCAGCAGGTTGCAGGCGGCGCCGACGAGGAAGAGGTTGTTTTTCGGATCGCGGGCTTTTTCGATGAACTCGCAGGCCCGCTGCATTTTGGGCAGATAATTGGCCAGCGCCTTGGGATCGCGGCTGGTCAGCAGGATCTCGGCCTGCATCACCACCCCGGCGGCGGTGGCTTCATAGAACCAGTCGTGGATCTTGAGGTCGCCGTCGCCTTGGCAGAAAATGATCTGTCCCGGTGCCGCGGTGTCGCCCAGACAGCCGTCCGGCCCCACCTGGGATGACATGGGCGGGTTGCTGTCCGGCTTGCCACCCCACAGGCTCATGCGTTTGCCGTCGCCCTGGTTGTCCCAGAACAAATCCCACGAGCGCTGCAACATGGAGAACCACGGGTCCTGGAGAAAGGGTGTCGCCGCGTATGAGAACCCATAACTGTTTTGAATCCACCAACCCCGCCATTCGTTGCCTTCACTGAACGTGTCCCAATCCGGCTTGTAGAGCATCGTCACGTTAGGCACCGCCGGATTGGCATGAAAAAACGCGAAGGATTCGTCAATCAGCCGCAAAAAATCCCGGTCGCCCTCACCCGTGCAAAAACGGCCCGTATATGGTCCCGGCACACTGGCCGCAGGTGCTGCGGGGGCCTCCGCGGCCAGCGTGCGCTCACTCTGGCCGGCGAGGATCGCCGCCGTAATGTATGCCGCAATGCCTATGTTAGGTAGCCATTCAGTGGATTTCATAGGGTTGTGTTCATGGTTGTTGTTGAGCCTTGGAGAAGAGTGCCGCGAGCCGTTGTTGGCGTGCATCGCCCTTGGCCGCCCAGCCTGCCATCCGCGTGGCGAAACCCTTGTACATGGCGAGGGCGACCCGCTCGTAAAACGCAGTGATGGATGCCTTGCGCTCCGGAGTGACGGCACGGTAATAGCCCGGGCCGGGATCCATCGCCGCACGCAAGCGCCGGGCCTCGCACGCTTCCAACGCGACGGCGACAAACGCCCGCTCGTCGCCGCTGCCGGGCTCGGCGGCCAGGAGCTTGGCCATCGCTGTTAGAACGGCAACCGGCCGCTGCAGGGATTCGGGCAACGCGGCGGGGGCTGCCGCCGGGTCGTCCTTGACGACGAGGGCGGGCACTGCCGGATAAGCCGCGCCCGGGGATTCCTTGGGCCAGCCGCCCTCGGTGGTGATCTCGATTTTCGCCTCGGCGGGCAGCGCGTCATACATGAGTGCCAGCGCGTCCGGCGAGGTGACCTTAAGCGCCTTGCCATTGACGGTTGCCGCCGCGATCTTCGGCCCGCCGTTGCGGCAGGAAAGATAGAGACGCTTTTCGCCAAAGCGCACCGGTTCCTTCTGCGTGTATTGGGTGATGGATCCCGGCACGCGCGGCCGCAGGATCAGCCGGTCGGCTCGATAGTCGTAATCGAACAGGCCGCGGATCGTGGCCGCGGGAATGGCGAAGTTGTCAACCATCACCACCACGCCGCCAATATGAAACTGGCCGGAATCGGACCATGAATTGTTGGTGTTTTCGCCGCGTTGCGACCACGGTTCGTCCATGCGGAAGTCCTTGGCCCATTTCATCGCCCGCGTGGCGGAACGCCGGATGTCCTCGAACTTTCCGAGACGATAGTACATCAGAATCGCGCGCCCCTCGACCGTGCCCCAAACGCCGCCGTTGACCCAGTCGCCGAATTGATGGAATCCTTCAAGGCCGGGCCCGGCCGGATTGCCCCAACTCCAGTAGGTGTCGTCCAGACCCGGCGCATTGGTGAGGAGGAAGTCGAACGGACGGATCGCCGGAAACGCGGCAATCTGTTGATAGATGCTCGCGGCCGTCCGCTCGTCGGCGACGCGCAGCGCCACCGCGTCGGCGTTGGCCACGCCTTCCAGGTAGCCGAACTGCGGCTGGCCGAGCACACCGTGCTTGACGCCGCCGGGTTCTAGCGATTTGACGAAATAGCCGACGGGGGTCAGCAGCAGCGGCAGCGACTCGCGCGTGATTTTTTGCCGCTGCCCGTATTGGGCGAGCTTGTCCTTGTCGCCGGTGAGCTTGTAGAGTTCCACCATCCGGTCCATGGCCGCCAGATAGGTGATCGAAAGCCCCGCCAGATAGCCTTTGCCGAATGACCCGTCGGGCTGTTTGACGCCGCCGTAGCTGGGGGCCAGCAGGTTGCAGGCGGGGCCGACCAGGAAGAGGTTGTTTTTGGGATCGCGGGATTTTTCGATGAACTCGCAGGCCCGCTGCATTTTCGGCAGATAATAGGCCAGCGCCTTGCGATCACGGCTGGCTAGCAGGATCTCGGCCTGCATCACCAACCCGGCGGCGGTGGCTTCGTAGAACCAGTCATGGATTTTCCAATCGCCGTCACCTTGCCTGTAGGCGATGCTTCCGGGAGACGCACAGTCGCCCAGACAACCGTCAGGGGCCACTAACGGATAGTCAGGCCGGCCGATCCGCTTGCCATCGCCCTGGTTGTCCCAGAACAAATCCCACGAGCGTTGCAGCATGGAGACCCAGGGCGCTGCGAGAAACGGCGTCGCGGCGTAGGAAAATCCATAACTGTTCTGGATCCACCAGGCGTTCCAGCCACCCGCTTCAAGCAAGGTGTCCCACTCTGGCTGATAGATCATCGTCAGGTTCGGCACCACCGGATTGGGATGGAAAAACGCGAAGGACTCGTCGATCAACCGCAGAAACTCCACATCCCCTTCCCCGGCACAATAACGGCCCGCATAACGCCCCGGAACTACGGCTGGTGCCGACCCGGGACTCTCAGCGGCGGGCACGGGTTGCCCCTGACCGGTGGCGATTGTCACCAGGACCAACGCCACGATTCTAAATGAGGTGGGAACGGATTTCATCATGACGGCACGCTTTCCATTGTTGATGGGGAGGATTCACCTTCTGCTGAACCCAGATTGCAAGTGCGATCGGTCAAAATGATGTGGATTTTCCGGAAAAATGGTTGCGCAGCTCCCGCTCCGTCGATACACCCCTTGCGTTGCATGGATTCCGTACGGGTCGTTCGGTTTTATTCCATGAATCACCTGTTCCACCACCCGTATGCATGCACATAAGATTCGACACGGCTCGTTCCGTATGAGGTCCCGCACCACTCTGCTAGTTGCTGCGCTGGCAGCGGCCACCCTGGCTGTAGGGCCGTCATTGGCGCAAGATCTCCCCGCCCGGCCCGCCGAACTCAACCTCATCCCCTGGCCCAAGGCCGTGACCCCCGCCAGCGGCGAGATGACTCTCACCGCCGACAGCCGCATCGTGGTTACAGACGCATCACTGGCGGCTCTAGCAGATATTCTGGCGCGGGAAATCCAGATGATCAGCGGCCTCCGCCTGGCCACCGCCACCGGCGCGGGCAAGCCCGGCGACATCGTGCTCAAGATCGATGCCACCCTGAGGGCGGAGCACGACATCCTCACCGTGCAGCAGCAAAAAGTCTGTTATACGCGCGATTACGCCCACTCCATCATTATCACCCAACAGGCGCTGGTGACCGGCTTTGACTACCGTGCGGTGGCCGAGGGCACCAGCACGCTGCTGCAGGCCCTGCGCCGCAAGGACGGACTGGTGACGTTGCCGTGCATGACGGTCAAGGACTGGCCTCAGGCTGACTTCATGGCGGTGATGATCGACGTCGGCCGCCAGTATATCCCGATTGCGGCGCTCAAACAATCGATCGAGTCTTGCCGGCTCTACAAGGTCCGCTACCTGCAGCTGCACCTATCCGATGACCAGGGATTCACCTTCCCGTCCACGGCGTTTCCCAAGCTAGGCTCGCGCAACACCGCGGCCCACGGCGGCATTGCGCCCAAGGTCTACGACCTGCAGGAACTCAAGGATCTGGTGGCCTTCGCCGACGCCCGCGGCGTGACACTGGTGCCCGAATTGGAGACCCCGGGCCACAGCGGCGCGATCCGTCTGGCCATGCCGGAATTGTTCGACGCCCCCAAGGAACCCGGCGGCGCAGCATGGATCGCGGTGATGAACCTGGCTAACGAAAAGATGTATCCCGCGCTGGACACACTGGTGGGCGAGATCAGCGCCGTGTTCAAGAGCTCGCCGTATTTCCACATGGGCTGCGACGAATGCCGCTTCAACATCCTCGAAACCCTGCCCCAAACACAGCAGTATCTCAAGGAACACCAGATGAAGGGCGTGGGCGAACTCTACGTGCAGCACATCCTGCGAGTGAACCAAAGCATCCGCAAACGCGGCATGACAACCATCGTGTGGGAAGGCGCGGCCCTTGAGGCCGACAAGATGAAGGATCAGATCCTCGTGGAGACCTGGGACAGCGGCAGCAACGCCGCCGCCGCCTATCAGAAACTTGGCTTCACCACCATCACCGTACCCTGGACCCTGGGCGTGCCGGTGGAGCAGTGGACCATGTATCTCTGCAATGGCTCGGTCCTCAAACCCACCGACAAGGTGTTAGGTGCCTTGTTGCCGATGTGGGAGATGAGCGAGGAGGCCCTGATCAGCGGCTACCTCAAAGGCATCCCCGTCCGCCAGGAACGCACCTGGGGGCCTGACAATGCCTACGCCGTCAAGGAATTCGAAAACCGCTCCGCCCAAACCGAGATCCTGCGGGAACAACTCATCCTGCCCGTCCACTATCAGGCGGCGGGACTGGACAAGCCCGAGGAAAGCGTGTTCTACAAAGAAGCCAGCATCACGCTCTCGTCCAGCGTGGCAGGCGGCGCGATCCACTACACGACCGACGGCAGCGAACCGACGGCAGCCTCGCCCAAGTATCAAACTCCCGTTGCGCTCAAGGCAACAGGCGCGCTCAAGGCCGCCCTGTTCGGAGCCGACGGGAATCAGTTAGGTTTCGCGGTGAGCAAGCGCTATACCTGGATCAACCACGAGACGAGCCTGACCACCGGCAAGCCGGTGACGGCGTCGGGCGTTGAGGCCACCAACATCCCGCAGAACGCGGTGGACGGCGAGGTCCGGTTGGAAAAAGCCTGGTGGGCCGCACCCACCCCGCAGTGGCTGCAGGTGGATCTGCAGGGGGAGTTCCAACTCGGCAAGGTGACGGTGATTCCGTTCTGGGACGGCAAGCGATTCTATCAATACACCGTCGAGGTGTCCACCGACGGCAAGACCTGGACGCAAGTGGCTGACATGTCCAACAACAGCACCCCCGGCACCGACAAGGGTTACACCCACGAGTTCAAGCCAACCCCGGGCCGCTACGTGAAAATCAACGTGCTCAAGAACAGCAGCAACCCCGGAGCCCACCTGGTGGAAGTCCATGCCTACGAAGCCCAAAAATAACAAACTCAATGACTGCACCGATCCATGCATGTGGTGCAAGAGCCTGGAGGAAATCGAGGCGTATTGGCTCGCACGTCAAAAGGACACCCACCATGAGCCGTCATGAAACAACAAGGCGGGCTGTCCTGCTCGGCCTGGCAGGATTCTGCCTGTTAGTCGCGCAGGCGCAAGCGGCGGATCAACCCGGGAAATCCGGAATGCTTTTTTATGAGCCGGCGCCCGGCAATCCGGCGGCGGACAACTGGTGTTTCAAAGGGAAGGATCAGTGGTATGTATACACGCTCAACGGGGTTGACCAGGATTCCATCGGGGTCGCGGTGTCGCCGGATTTGATGCGTTACGAATCGCGTGGCGTGGCGATTCCGAGTGTCGCCGGCACTTGGGAAAACACCCTGTATGGCGGCGATGTGTTTGTGTGGAAGGACAAGCATTACATGCTCTACTCGGCTCCGGGGCCGGGAATGGAGAATGCAATCGGGCTGGCGGAATCGGAGGATTTGCTGCGCTGGAAGAAGCATCCCGGCAATCCGGTGATGCATCATCCGGACGCGCGCTGGTATGAGGGAACAACCCCGGATGCCATGCGAGGGGGAATTTCCTGTCGTGATGTTGCGGTCATCGAGGATGCCTTCAGCGACGAATGGGTATATGCCTGCTTCACCGCGAGCACCGGACGCGGGGATTACTACCGTCGCGGTTGCATCGGTCTGGCGCGCAGCCGGAATCTAATCGACTGGGAATATTTGCCGCCGTTATTTGCGCCCGGCCTCTACACTGCCATGGAGGTGCCGCGCGTCTGCAAGATCGGCAGCAAGTGGTTTCTCACGTGGCTGCATGCGCCATGGTATGGCATCCGCACCGATGAGGACTACGGCGAGCGGGCGTATTCCGGGGGGGAAACGATGATTCACTACGCGGTGGCCGACGCTCCGTTAGGGCCATATCGGCTGGCCGGGGATCCGACCTTGTTTCGAGGAGGAGCCAGTCCCTATGTCATCGACCTGGTGCATGAGGGCGACGAGGTGCTGGTGACTTCCAGCGTGTTCAAACAACAGGGGGAAAAGTTCGATGATCGCGCGCGCTACGGTCTGATACCCGCCATGCCGATCCGTCAGGCCAAGGGCCATCCGGACAAGCTGGAGGTGTGTCTGCCGAAGAAATTGCGCGGGCAATTCCCCGACTCGCTCGCGGTGATAGATGCCCTGCGGGTGAACAACCCGCTGCCGGAATTGCAGGATGTGGCCAAGCAGGGAAACCAAATCACCTTTGCCCGAACCTCCAATCGTCTGGTTGAATTGACCGAGCCAAGTGCAGCCGACTTGCTCATCGATGCCGAATTCGAGGTGGGATCCGGCCGGGTCGGCTGGGTGACACATTATGACCGTGAGGCACGCAAAGGGTGCGCGGTTCTGGTGGACCCCAAGCGCCAGGAACTGCAGTTCGCACAAGTGGAGCCTCTCTATAACAAGGGAATATTCCTGCGCGTTCTGGATCGCCATCATATCACTTCACCCGTCGGCAAGGCCTTCAAATTGTCCGTCATTCACTCCCGCGATTATCAGATAGTGTTTGTCAACGAGGTGCTCGCGGCCACGTTTTCATTCGCCCGGCGCGACGCGGGCGTGGTCGGCTTGTTCCTGGAAAACGCCACCGGCAAGTGTGTGGTGACCGGCCTTCATGCCAGCCAACCGCAGTGAGGTGGGCACGACCTCCCCGCTGCACGGCGACCCACATGGATCACCGAATATCTCATCAAGCGCCATGATGACGTGGAACTGATCGCCAAATACCTGCCGGTGGCGAAACTCAATCCGCAGGCCATCTCCAAAGAATACTTACGAGATTCTTGGCGCTTTCATGAGTGGGCTGGTTCGAGAACGACGAGGTTGCCGGCCGCCAGGAGGTGGAAGTTCAGCGAGACTGCACGGTGGTGGCTGACTTGAAATCCCGATAGCTGCGGGCGATGGGCTGGCCCGCCTTCATCAGGGCGGCCTCCAGTTCGAAATCGGCTCCCGCGGGCGGAATGGAGACTTTGAAAGTCACCTTGGTTCCGCCGGCGGCTTCGACCTTGAACGGCTTGATCTCCTCTTTCACCACGACCGTCTCACCCGGCTTGGTGATCCGGAGGCGGACGGAGCCCTCCCACGGCTGGTTGAGGTCGTTGATGATGGAGACGGGGAAATCCCGCGCCGAACCCGCGAGGTATTCTGGCTCATAGGCGTCGATCATGACGCCGACAGGCGCGAAGGCATCCTTCACATACTTGTAGAACTCGGGTTCCCAGGTGAGCTTGGTCACATCGGTCCAGTGGTCGCTGGTTTGGCCGCCGGGTCGGGAGTAGCCGAGGCCGCAGAATTCCAGCACCGCCGCGCACTCGCGGGAATGACGCCAGAATTCGGTTTCTTGCGCCAGCAGCTTGGCGTGCAGTTTCTGCCGCTGCTGGTTGGTGCCGCCGGGCAGCAGGTTGTTATAGACTTCCGCCGTCAGGGTGGTGGGGCTGCCGTCGCGATTGAGCCAGAGCCAACCATACTCGTTGAGAATGACCGGGTTCTTGTCCGTGTTGCGATATGAGCCCTTGGGAGTCTTGGGCACCCGTCCGAGGTACTGGGGCTTGAACTGCACGTCCTTGTAGTGGTAATGGTGCGATTCAAAAATGTCGCCAACCCTTTCCGCTTGAGCCCAGCCGTTGTCCCAAACGCGGTTGGAGAAATCGAGTCCGCGGACTTTGCCGATGGCCTTGGCGATTTCAGGGACGCCGGTTTCATTGCAGGCGTCCCAAATGATGACGCAAGGGTGGTTCCAGCGCTCCTGCATCCATTCGGTGAATTCTTTTTCCAGGTTATCCGCGTCGAAATCGCCGGGTTTCGGATCCATGTTCCAGATGGGGAATTCGTCTTGGACCAGGATGCCCATTTCATCGGCGATTTCATACCATTTTTCCGGCGGAAAACAGATGGAGAAGCGCAGCGCATTCCAGTACATCTCCCGATAGGCCTTGAAGAGCTGGCGCACCCAGGTTTCGGTCCAGGGCAGGGCCGCCCGCTGCGGGTCCTCGAAAAAGCGGAACAGCGTCACGTTGGTGCCGCGCATGAAACAGGGTTTCCCGTTGAGGATTGCGCGGCCGTCTTCAAAGGTCAACGAGCGCATGCCGAAGCGTGCTTTGAGAACATCCGACTGGCTGCGGGCTTCCACTTCATAAAGAAACGGGGTTTCCGGTGACCAGAGGTGACAATCGCTGATGCGCAAGGAGGCAAATCCGCTGCGCTCGGGAGCGCCCGCAGCGGGAATGATGCAATCACCCTCCGCGGCGACTTTGCCGGTGGCGACTTCGCGAACGGTGAAATGGACCCTGGAGTCCTTGCCATCCTTGGCCTCCGGCATCCAGGCGTGGACCGTGACCACCTTGCTTTCGACCGCCGGGACTGCTTGAACCCGCAGGATGTGCTGGGGGCCGCAGAGGATCAGTTGCACCGAATCGTAGATGCCCGGAGTGTAGCGGGTCTTTTCGTCGTCATGTCCCCATTGTTGGGACCGCGGCACACTCCCGTGATCCGCGATCCGGATCACCAGTTCGTTTTCACCCTCCTTGATGGCCGGTTTGGCGTCGAAATACCCCGGGGTGTAATTGGCGAGGTGTTCGCCCAATGGTTTGCCGTTGAGGAACACCCTGGTGGTGTACATGGCCTTGAAAACCTTGATGACGGCGACTGCTGAAAGCGGGGCTGCGACGGTGAATTTCCGGCGATACCAGAACACGCCGTTTTCGCCGAGCCCGGGCTTCGCCAGGTCGACCAGCCCCGGCACGGGAATCTTGCTGCCGAATTGCGCGGGCGGGGCATCCCCGCCGCCGCTGGCGATGTCCCATTCGCCATCCAGCGAAAGAGTCTTGCGCAATTCGCCCGTTCCGGGCGCGGGCAGGGCCGCAAGGGCTTTGGAATCCACCACGGTGGGCTCAACCAATTTCGGCGCAACTTTCTTCACCCCGGTGCCGCCGGTGACTTGGGGTCCGGCGGGGGCTTTGCCGCTTTGAGGCGAGAACAATTCCAACTGGCCCAGCGCGAATCCAGGGGGATTTGACGGATCGGGCACATCCATCGTGTTGCCGTTAAAGCAGGAGTATATGACGACGCGGAACCACGAGTAGGCTTTCGCCGGGCGGGCAAAGTCGGCTTTGGCGATCGGTTTGCCCTTGAGTCGGTCCGCGATTTTTTTCGCCATCGCGGGCGAGACGGCCTTGGCCATGTCGGCGGTGGTGAAGGAGGTGAAAAGCATGATCTCACAGCGGGGATATTCCCGGAAAGGACTGCCCGCGCGGTCCGCAGCATTGCACCGGTAGATGTCGGTCCATTCGCCGTCCTTGCCGCTGTCCGAGCCCTGGATGGCCCATGTTTTCGGGTCACGCAGGGGTTTGTCCTGGCTGGAGGCGATGGTGAAGTGGGTGAGGACATGGGCCTCCTTGAGTTGGACTGCCAGAAAGTAAGGCTTCGCGTCGGTAGGCCCGCCATAACCGCCGTCATGGAAGCTAACATACCATTTCTTGTCTTCAGGAATGTTCCACACAATGGCAGAGGCGGGGGTACCCACCCAGCTTTGATACGGGTGCTGCTGGTGGCCGATTTCGCCGGGGCCGTTGGCCGGGAAACAGGTCATTTTCACCCAGGTGGCGTTCCTCGGCCTGAGCGCCTCTTCGGTGCCGCCACCGCAGTCCTCGACCGGCTTCAGCGTGTCGTCCGGATCGGTTAAATCGCCGCCGAGCAGGCAGGCGTTGCCCGGGCCCAGGGATTCGTAGGCCAGCGCCGGCGGCAAATTGAGCGCTGTGAATGCGAACAACAAAACCAGGGAGTGTTTCAGAGTGGCTGGGAGTTGCATTGGTGTTGACATGGCGGGTGTTTGGTTGCGGAGTGATCGGGCTTGGGAAGGCCAACAGGCCGACGGCCAATCCCTAGCGGGTTCTGTACTCAATCAGGCATTCCAGCAACAAGAAAAATCGCGATTCTTGAGACGAATGATTGCCGCAGGAATGCCGCATGAAAACTTTGACGGCGGCACTGTTCCTTCTCCGCCTCTGCGAAACCACACTGTTTGGATTTTCCCTCTTGCTAACATTCTGAAAGCAAATTCCTCCCAACCAAGTATCATTCATCCGAAAGGAGATCGCTTGAAAATGAATGTTTTACTCAAAACTGTCTTAGCTTCAGCCCTGCTGGGCATCATCGTCACGCCCCAATCCGCCAATGCGTTTCAGAGCCTGGGGACGGGCAACGCCAGCTTGCTGGGTGGCGACTTGTCTGACCCGACGGATACCGTGGCACTTTCGAAAGACCCGGGCCAGGGACTGCCGGAAGCGGAGATGATTCCCACCAACGCCACCTGGCTCAAGATGACCTGCGCCCCGGCTAGCGGGCCTTATGAGATTCCGTATCAGCGCCACCCCTACCAAAGCTGGGTGGGCGCACCGGCGGCGGCCATCTTCATGAACAAGCCCGAGCAGCAGAAGTGGTATGTGAGCTTTAAGGAGGGCGGCTACGGCGGGCCTTCCCGGGACGATCCCTACTTCGCCGCGGTCGAGTTCAAGGACGCGTTCGTCCTGACGCATTTCACGGTCACGCCAAGTGGTGATTCTCCCGAACGTGACCCGAAGGAATGGGCCATCCAAGGCTCCAACACCGGCGAGGAAGGCGACTGGACCGATCTTTACGTTTGCAAGGCCAAGGATCGGAGCGAGAGCGCCTTTCAACCGGGCTCGCGGACCGAGACCTTCCTGTTCACGTCGTTCGACTCCGCCGGCATGGCCAAGGCGGTGACTCCTGCGGACGCCAAGAAACTCGAGGGCAAGTTGGCCGGAAAGACGATCGCGAAAGCCGACTTCACCCGTCCTGCCAAGGCCTATACCTGGTTCCGGATCGCCGTTTATTCCTGCTTCAACCCGAGCGCGGTCAACTGGATCTATCGCTCTACCAACGGTTTCGCGCTGGGCCAACTTGAGCTGTTTGGCGTGCCGGGGTTGAAGGAAAAAGTGACACCCAAGGTTGCGAAAGTGGAGCCACCCGTCACGCCTCCCCCGGTCGTTGCCCCGTTCATGATCACCTATTGGTGCGGGCCGCCGAAGGCGCAGACGACGCTCGAACGCTACCGGGAGTTGGCCGACTGCGGATTCAACGTGGCCTACGCGGCCATCGATAACCTTTGGGAGAAGACATCAAAGGAACAGGATGAGCACAACCAGAAGGTCCTCGATCTCTGCCAGCAGGTGGGCATGAAAGCCTTCATCTGGGACGGCCGTATCGCGGGCGTTGGCAAATGGGATGAGCCTCCCACAGCCGCGACCATCCCGCAGATCGAGAAAACCCTCGACGAGATGATCGCCCGGCATTCATCCCACCCCGCGTTTCTCGGATTCATCCTCGGGGATGAAATGGGCGCTGCAGTGCACCAGAAGCTGGGCTTCGTGACGCAATACCTGCTCAAGAAGGATCCGAAGCACGTTCCCTACTACAACAATCTGCCCAACTACGCCGGCACCCCGAAAAGCCACGAAAGGGAGACCGCAAACTATTTGAAAACGGTCAAGCCCGCGTTCTATAGTTGGGATGCTTACTGGCAACTTCATGAAGAAAACGAACCGCGCTATTATTTCGACAACCTGGAGGTCGTGCGGCGGCAATGCCTCAAGGCAAAAACTCCTTACACCCAGATCATCTGCTCCATCGAGCACATGGGCTACCGCGCGTGCAGCGAGGGGGACCTGCGCTGGCAGGTGTGGACGTCGCTCGCATACGGAACCAGGGGCATCACGTATTTCACCTATTGCCACGTGCCGGGAATGGCCACGGGCGACGCCCCCGGCTTCCTCGACAAGCAATTCAATCGTTCCTTCAACTGGGTCAACGGCAGGAAGATCAACCAGCGCATCGCCAAACTCGGGCCCACGCTGGTCAAGCTGACCTCCACCGGCGTTTACCACACCAACCCGACAGTCGGGACCGTCCCGTTGCTGCCGGAAGCTCCGGTCAAGAAGGCGGAGGGTGGCAACATCGTGATGGGTTGCTTCAAGGATGCGGCGGGAAAAGTGTACCTGCTGCCGGCCAACAACAGCACCGGCAACAAGATCACGGCCAAGTTCACCATGGATGCCCCGTTTGGGTCTGCCGCCGAAGTCTCGCAGGAAACCGGAGAGTTGCTGCCCGCAGCCGCACTCAAAGACAAGGTTCTGGAAGTCGAACTTGAGGCTGGTGAAGGAAGATTGTATCTTCTGAACCACTGATCCAGGCCGGGATCTTCCTCCCGCGAACAGGCACTGCCCGATCTAACGGTCCTGCGCGCGGCGAATTGATTTACCACCCCAACCCCACACTCCCATGAAAATACCGATCATTCCAATTTTCCTTCCCCTGGCCGCAGTCAGCCTCGCCCTGCCCGCGCTGGCGGACAACCCGCTCCATCTGCTTCCCACCCCCAAGGTGCTGAAGGTCGAGGCCGGCTCATTGCCGCTGACGGCGCAAAGCCGCATTGTGGCCGCGGACCCCAAGCTCAAGCCGTTGGCGGAAATCCTCTCCGAGGAGATCCTGCTGGTAACCAAGCTCAAGCTTGCACCCGCCGAGGGCGAGGCCAAGCCCGGCGACATCGTGCTCAAGCTCAACCCGCAACTTCGCGCGGACGCGGACATCCTAACAGTACAGAACCGCGAGGTCAAGAAGGTCCGCGATTACGCGCATACCATCAATGTCACCGACCAGGCGGTGGTGGAGGGCTGGGATTACCGCGCCTGCTGCGAGGGCACAGCCACGTTGCTGCAGGCCTTGAACGTCAATGGGGCGGAGGTGTCCGTGCCGAAAATGAACCTCAAGGACTGGCCGCACGCCGACTACTGCGGCTACATGATCGACTGCGCCCGGCAGGGCCTGCCGCTGATGGGCGTGCGTGCCGCCGTGGAGGCTATGCGTTTCCACAAGGTCCGCTACTTGCACCTGCACTTGCACGACGGCAGCGGCTTTTACTTCCCCCTCAAGGCTTATCCCCAGGTCGGTAACAGCAACGGCGCGATCAACGAGGGTGACGCTTTCAAATCGTGGGACTTGGAGGAACTGAAGAAAACGGTGGCCTATGCTGACGCCCGCGGGGTGACGATCGTGCCGGAGTTGGAAACGCCCGGGCATTGCGAGGCCCTGTTGGAAGACCTCAAGGTGGGAGACAAGTGGCTGCTCGGCGAGCCGGCCATGCACCTCATGGACATCGCCAACGACGACATCTATCCGGTGCTCGACAAGATCGTGGGCGAGATGTGCGACGTGTTCAAGAGTTCGCCCTACTTCCACATCGGCGGCGACGAAGTCCAGTGGGAATGGTTCATCGACCGGCCGCACGTGAAGGAGTTCATGCAGAAAAACAACATGCGCGAAAAGGACAAGGGCGGCAAGGATGACCTGTTGAAACGACACGCGCTCAAGATGAATGAAATCGTCAAGAAATACGGCAAGAAGACGATTTTCTGGGGCGGCTACCAGGGGCCGCCCACCGATCCCGCTCTAACCGACCTGATCATGTATTCCTGGTACACCGGTGCGCAACTGGCCCAGGACGCCGGCTTCACCACGATCACCGTGCCGTGGGAGATCCGCGGGCCGTGGGAAAAGTGGAACATCTACAGCAGCAATGACAACATGCTCAAGCGCACCGACCGGGTGCTGGGGGGCAGTCGGGTGGCGTGGGAGCAAAGCGCCGAGGCCTACGTCAACGGCTGCATCTACGAGGCCATCCGTCAGGAGGGAACCTGGGCACCGGACACCGTGTCCAGCGCCGCGGAAGAGCAACAGATTCGCGAGAACGGCTTCCCGAAGCCGCCGTTTCCGGAGTCCGCCCAATTGAAGGAACTCCGCGAACGGGAGAAGAACCTCAATGTGCGACTGGCGAAAATTCTCAAGACGGTGAAAATCGACGCGGCCTTGAAGCCGGAGAAGCCCGACGGGCCAGTGCCCTTCTACTCCGGGACGGCGACGATCACCATGTCGGCCGACCCGCCCGCCGACTGCCGCATCCGCTACACGAGCGACGGTTCGGAACCGACCGCCAGTTCTCCGGTTTACGAAAAGCCCCTGCAACTGGTCGGCAGGTTGCGGCCCCGCGCGGCCTTGTTCGACGAAGCGGGTCGGGTGGTTGGCGGCTACGTCTTCGGGCCTAAGTACAACTGGAAGGACTTCGAGCAGAATCTGACCACCGGCAAGCCGGTGAAAGCGTCCGGCGTGGCCGGCAAGGACAAGGACGCCGAGGTGCCCGAGAACGCCAATGACGGCTGGGTTGGCAACGGCAAGTTATGGGGGGCCTGGGAGCCGCCGCAATGGTGGCAGGTTGACCTGCAAAACGCCTACAATCTGGACCGCATTCGGCTTTTCCCCTGGGAGTACGGTGGCCGCTCGTTCCAATACACCGTCGAGGTCTCGACCGATGAAACGAACTGGACCAAGGTCGTGGACGAAAGCGCCAACACCAAGCCGGAAACCGGGCAGGGCCATCTGCACCAATTCAAGCCGGTCCAAGCCCGCTACGTCCGGCTCAACATGCTGAAAAACAGTGTCCAGAACGCGGTGCAAGTGGCAGAAGTGCGGGTGTACGAGGTCGGGAAGTAGGCTGTTCGTTTTCACCTAGCCTGCCTGATCCGCAAGCATGATGAACCATCCGCTACCACCGGACGGTTGCGCCCGGTGTTTCTGCGATGAATTTATCCCGAAATCCGAAATTAGAAAAGGCATCGTTTGGCGTCAGGCCTAGTGGTAGAAGGGTTGTGTTGACTAACCACACACCACTCCCCTTCACCAAACGATGCGCACATCTTGTAACCCGGTCTTTCCCGGCCGGCAAGTCCAACTCACCTCCACCTCCAAGCCTGTCACTCCGTTCGGCGGGTTGGTCAGTCTGATAGCCTTCTTCGAGCGGATCGGCCTGGCTGGCCGGATCAGCGGGCTGGTGCCCTTCGTCTATACCAGCCCCAACGCGATTCCACCGGCCCAGACCCTTGTGGCATTCATTGTGTCGGTGGTGGCCGGAGCCCGCCGCCTCGCCCACACCGACTGGTTGCGTGCCGACAAGGCCTTGCACGCACTGCTTGGCATTGCGCGTTTCCCCGGCACCGACACGGTGCGCAACCTGTTCGCCCGTTTCCGGCAATGCCACATCGAGGAGTTCTGGCGTCCGCTGTGGAAATGGCTGCTGACCCTGTCCTGGCCGGTTGCTGCGCAGGGTTTCAGTCTGGATCTGGACAGCACGGTCTTCCAGCGCAGTGGCCAGCAGGAGGGAGCCAGGCGCGGCTACAACCCGACCCGGCCCGGACGCCACAGCCATCATCCGTTGTTGGCCTTCCTCGCCGAGGCACCGCTGGTTCTCCATGCCTGGCTGCGTAGCGGCAACACCGGCACCGCCCGCGGCGTGACGGCATTCCTAACAGAAGCGTTCGCGTTGATGCCCGCCGCTTGGAAATTGCGCACCGTGCGTGCCGATTCGGGTTTTTTTGAGAACGCGCTGCTCAGCTTCCTGGAAGCGCGCGGCATCCCTTACATCGTCGTCGCCCGCCTGACCCAGACCGTCAAACGCAAGGCCGCCGGGCTGGCGAATTGGACGCCCATCGACGCCAACTATGCCTGGGCGCGCTTCTCGCTCCAACTCCAAGGTTGGGCCGAACCCCGTGAGTTCTTTGCCATTCGCGAGCGAGTCCGGGAAAACAAGAATGCCGTGGGGCGGCGTCTCATCGATGTGGAGGGATACACGTTCCGCGTCTTTGTGACCAATCGCCAGGGTGACGGGGCCCAACTCTGGCGTGACTACAACCAGCGCGCCTGCATCGAACAGCACATCGAGGAACTCAAGAACGACCTGCAGGCCGATGGCTTCTGCATGCGGGACTTCTATGCCACCGAGAGCGCATTCCTGGCGGTGTGCTTCACCTACAACCTGCTGAGTCTCTATCAGCACGCAAGTGCTCCGGAGCAGCGCAAGGCAGGCTTCCGGCGCCCCGCCACGCTGAGAGCGGCGGTTTTCATCGGCGGAGCCATCATGGGTCGCAGAAGTCGCACGCCCGTGCTCTACATCGCCGAAAGCTGGGGTGGTCTCGACAAGCACAAACCACTGATAGACAACATTCTGAATTGGCCTTTGGCAACTTCGCCGAAGTTGCCTCCCGAGGATCCCGAGCCCGGCACTTCCGGATCATCCCAGCCGCCAATCCGTCACGCCGCGTAGCCAAAAATCAGCTAACTTCGGATTTCGGGTTTATTCGGCTTGCACCTTCAGACCTTCGAACTTGGCGCCGTTGTCGGCCCGCACGCGACCCTGGGCCTGCCAATCGCCGGCCCAATTGATGACTTTCATCATGAGCTGGTTCCAGCCTTGCTGGAAGTTGACCTGCACGCGGTCCTCCTCGTTGGCATACCTGCCCTTGTTCATGCTGTGGACGACTTTCCCGTTGAGAAACACCTTGACCGCGTCATCGCTATGCACGAGCAGCAGCGCTTGCTGGGCTTTCGGTGACCAGACTTTCGTGCGGACGTAGGCGACGCGGTCGTCCCCGGCAAAACCGGGAATAGGTCCCAGATTGACCAGCCAAGGTGGATTGCCCGGCTTGTGGTGGATCCATTTCACCTGGCCGCCTGTTTCCGGCTCGAAGGCCACGTCGAAGAGGTCCACGCCCTTCTTGCCAGCCACGGTGTAGGGGCCGGCGACCAACCAGTCTTCGAGGTATCCCTCGGTATCGACCCAATCGTATCTGCTCCGCGTGACGCAGCCGATTTGCCGGCCGTGGTGAAACATTGCGGCGTTGAGCACGAAGGATTTGTCCATCGCGAGGGGTTGGGCATAGAGCGTGGAATTGGCGGCGGGCTCCGAGCCGTCCAGCGTGTAGCGGATCTCGCCTGCGTCAGGACCTTCGACGGCAAGGGTGACCTTCAGCGTCCGGCCAAAGGCGATCTGGCCGCCGAGGAAGTAGGTGCATCCCATGGTCGGACCTTCGGTGATCAGCTTGACCGGCAGGGCCAGTCGGTTCACCCGTTCGCGGGCCACCGCATAGCGCTGCTGGTACTCGTCATTGTTGATGGGAGTGTCGGGGCCCCAGGTGCGTTCCTGCCGCTCGCCGACGCCGGCGGCCCAGCCGGTGGTTAGACAGATGGCGCTCATCTGCCACATCGGCCGGCTGGCACCGAGTACCCGGTCGGTGCGCTGGAGACGGGAGCCGTTGCAAAGATACATGTTCCATTCCGGGAACGGCACGCCCAGTTCCCAGGGCACCGTGATGGTCGTCCAGCCATTCTGCTGGTAGCGATGCGCGACTGCGTTCGGATACCAGATCATCGGAATGACTTCGTCCTTCAGCCGGTTGTCCTCGGGGAAGTTCTCCCAGGCGATCGGCACCTTGCCATACTTGCGGACGATCTCGCTCATGCGGAACATGTGGACGACATAGATTTCCCACGCGTTGCGCACGCCGTGGTTGTCGCCGGGCACGGCATGACGGCGCTTGTAGATTTGTGCCCAGGGCCCCGCGCCCACGCCGTTCCAGTTGGCTTCGTCGCAACCGATATGGAAATAGGGAGTGCTCTTGAAGACCTCGCACATTTCGCCGATCACCGTGTCCAGGCCTTTGTATAACTCTTCGCTGGCCATGTCCATGCAGCCGGGACCGTCGAAGACATCCTGATAGCAGCGGCCCATGGCGCCATGATGGCCGGGGGTTTCCAACTCGGGCACGATCGCCACGCCGCGGGCCGTGGCGTAAGCCTCAAGGTCGCGCATTTCCTGAAACGTCCAGACTTTCGGCGGAATGCCGCCGCAGCACGCGCCGTTTTGAGTGCCAAGCTTCGGGAAGGCCTTGGAGGGAAAGCTATAGCCCTCGTGGTCGCCGACGTGCAGTTGGAGATAGCGGACCTTGAACATCCGGCAGGCTTCAACGGTCATCTTCAAGGCGTCGGCGGGAATCCACTGCCGGCCGCAGTCGATCATCGTGCCGGTGAAGTCGGCATGTGGCCAGTCTTTGATCTTCATGCGGGGGATGCGGAAGGAACCCTTTTCACCAGCCACCGACTGCATGAGCGTCGCGGTGCCTTCGCAGACCGCGCGCACGTCCCAACCTGCCACCACGGCCTGATCGGACACGTCAACGGTATGGGCGTAATCCCGAGTGCGCACGACCTTCTGCTGCCGGACCGCTAGAATGTCCTCATCCGCGCGAAGCTCCGGATTGAGCTTCAGGACGATGTCGCCAGGCCGTGCATCTGCATTGACCTGGTCCAGTCGCCAGCCGGTGAGCAGCCAGATTTCCTCGGCCAGCACGGCGGCGTGGGCATCCAAGCGAGGATCCGTCACGACGAGGCGCGACTTGCTCGTCAGCGGCATGACTCCCGCGCCCAGCGTCAACGACTTCGGGGTGGGGAGGATCGGCGGGTGTTGCGCATTGGCGGCGGCGGCAAGACAGACC
Organism: Verrucomicrobiota bacterium; assembly: GCA_026397725.1. Classification (GTDB taxonomy): domain Bacteria; phylum Verrucomicrobiota; class Verrucomicrobiia; order Verrucomicrobiales; family Akkermansiaceae; genus Luteolibacter. The sequence continues at coordinate 34,110 of JAPLUI010000126.1, forward strand.
CAGCCGCATGCCAACACGCGAACGATCGCCAGTTTGTGGAGTTTGCTTTTCATCGTCATATCCGTCAGGAGGCGTGGAATTTGAGGAGGGCAATCATTCGGCTTTGAAACGCACTTTCTCCAGTTTGTTGCCATCGACATCCTGGAGCTTGACCCAGGCCTCCCAGCCCTCGTCGCCGTTGGTGACCTTGAGCAGCAGTAGGTTCCAGCCCTGGGCCAGGGAGACGTTGAGCACATCCGGAGTGAAGGCCGGCCGGATCAGGTTGGCGCCATGGACGAGCTTGCCGTTGAGAAACACCTTGACGCCGTCGTCGCTGGCAACGGATAGACGCGCCGGTTGGGCCTTCGGCGACCAAACCTGCGTGCGCAGATAGGCGACGCGCTGACTCCCGGCGAAACCCGGGATGTCGCCGAACTTGACGACTCCGCCACGGTACGGTCGCCATGCGACTTTGCCGTCCTGCTCCGGCTCGAACGCCACGTCGAACAACTCGGTCGCCTTCTTCCCCTCCACGGAATAGGGACCGGCGGCGAGCCAATTCTCGATCATCCCGCCGCTCTCGATCAATTCGAAGCAATCCCGCGAGATGTGTCCCACCTGCTGGCCCTGGTTGAACAGGGCGGCATGAACCGCGGTGGATTCCGCCGCAGTGAACGGCCGGGAATAGACGGGCGACGCGGATGTGGGTTCCGTGCCGTCGGTCGTATAGCGGATCTCACCCCCGGCCGGCGAGGCGGCCGAGAGGCGGATTTCCACGGCGTCACGGAAGCGCTTGCGGCCCAGCACCGGCCAGGACATGGCGGTTGGATCCTTGGTTTCGATCCGCACGGGCAGGACCAACTTGTCCAGCAAGGCGCGGGCCGTCGTCGTGCGCTTTTGGAATTCGTCGGCCTGGATCCCGGTTTTGGGCCCCCAGGTGCGTTCGGTGCGATCCGCGAGACTGCGCAGGTACCCTTCGCAGGAGCTGCCTTCCACGTCGCCGCCCAGGAAGTCGCCCACCAGCGCGCTGGCGCTCATGTGCCACATGGTTTGGGCGGCGCCCAGAATGCGGGACGTTGGTGGCAGGCGGCAGCCGTTGCAGATGGATGGGTTCCACTCCGGCAGCGGCACGCCGAGATCCCAAGGCACGGTGATCGTGGCAAAGCCCTGCTTCTGGTGTTCTTCGGCGGTTGGCCACGGGATCCAGGCCATGAGGACGACCTGGTCCTTCATCGCGGGCGAATCCATCGGGGTGCCCTCCCAGGCGAGCGTCAGCTTGCCCCGCTTGCGGATCGAGTCATTCATGCGTTTGACATGTTGCATCACGACGTCGTTGACGTTCTTCAGCCCGTGCTGCTTGAGATATTCCGCGGTGGCCGGCAGTTCTTCGAGTTCATAGAGATAGTTCTCGTCGCCGCCGAGGTGAAAGTAGGGCGAACTCTTGAACACCTCGCACATCTCGCCGATCAAGGTGTCCAGGGCCTTGTACATCTCGTCGTTGATGATGTTCATGACTTTGGGACCCGCGAAGACCTCCGGCATACTGCGGCACATCGCGCCACTGTGGCCGGGGGTTTCCAATTCGGGAACCAACGTGACCCCCCGGGCGTCGGCAAACGCCACCAGATCGCGCAACTCCGCGAGGTTATAGACCTCGGGAATCGTCCCGTTGTGCATGGCGACGTTCTTGGTGCCGAGCTTCGGAAATGCCTTGGAGGGAAACGTGAAGCCCTCGTCGTCGGTCAGATGCAACTGGCAGTATCGGATCTTCCAGAGCCGGCAGGCTTCGACCACCGCCTTGACGGCGTCGAGCGGGATGCGCTGCCGGGCCACATCGACCATCACGCCGGTGTAGTCGGCATGCGGCCAGTCCTTGACCTTCATGCGCGGAAGTTGGAGTTGCCCCTGCTGGCCGCCAAGGGCTTGCAGGAGGGTTGCCGTGCCTTCGCAGACTGCCCGATAGTCCCAACCCTCGACGACGGCGCGGTCCGAAACGGTGATTGCATGGGCAAAATCCCGCGTCGGACCGATCTTCTGCCGCTGCACGGCGAGAATGTCTTCGTCCGCGCGAAGCTGCGGGTTGAGTTTCAGGACGATGTCGCCAGCCCCGCCGCCGCCGTTGGCCGTCTGGAGATTGAGGCCAGCGATCCTCTCGATTTCGCCCGCGAGGAGCGTCTCCACCGGCTCCAGACTCGGATCGGTCGCCACGATGCGGCTCCGGGGTGTCAGCGGCATGGTACCGCCGGTAACCTCGAGTTGTTTCGGGGTGGGCAGCAGGCCCAGGGGGGTCGCCCCGGCAACCGGTGCGAGCAGCCAGCCAAACCCTAGTAGTGCAAATCGCAGGGCGGCTGGCACCGGGGCCGTTCGAGAAGCGGCTTTCATCACGGTCTTAGTGAAAGAAGTCAGATGCATGTCTCCGGTCGTCGGTCTTGGTTGATGTTTCTATGTTAGGGTCGCTTGCCCTCACGGATCACGGTTAAATCGGGCAGCGCCTGCTCGAGTTTCTGGACCCCGGCGTCGGTCACTTGCGTGCCGGTAAGCCAGAGCGCCCGCAGCTTGGGCAGGCCTTGAAGATGGATCAAGCCCGCGTCGGTGACGGCGGTATCGGAAAGCCAGAGTTCCGCGAGGTCCTTCAGTTCGGCCAGATGGGCCAGCCCGGCGTCGGTGATGCTCGTCTTGCAGAGGTCCAGCGCACTGAGCGTCTTGAGTCCTTGCAGATGCGCCAGGCCGGCGTCGCTCACCTTGGTGTTCCACAGATGGAGCCTGCCCAGTTTGGGAAACCCGGCGAGGGTCGCTAAACCGGCGTCGGTCACTTGGGTGTGCCTCAGGTAGAGGGCGCCGAGATCGGGCAACTCCTTGAGGTAGACCAGGCCTGCGTCGGTGACCTTGGTGCCGTCGAGGACGAGGATGGCGAGACCCTTCACGCCCTTCAGATGTTCGAGGCCGCGATCGCCGATGGGCGTGCCGATCAGGTTCAGGTCGTTGAGTCGGGGCAATTTTTTGAGGGGCTGCAAGCCCTCGTCGGTGATCATGAGATAGCCCAGATCAATCCGATGCAACTGCTCGAATCGCTGGAGCTGTCCCACCCCGGCGTCGGTGACGGCGGTGAACGAGAGATTGATGCGGCCACCCCACTGAGACGGCTGGTACTGGCCGTTTTTCAGGGCCTCATCGGTGATCTCGGCTCTCGCCACTCTGAGTTCGGCGATTTGGCTGGCTGGCATGAGTTCGCCCACCTCGGCGGCATGACCGCCCGCTCCGCACAGGGTTGAGAAAACGATTAGGGGAAACACGATCTTCATGGGAGACTCCTGCTGTAAGGAAGTGCGTTCAATGGCAGATTGGCAAGCGATTCAAGGTTGGTCAGCAATGTCCACCTGCCCCTTCACTCGCACCACGACGAGCGAGATGTCCTTGTCGGGGGCGGCGGCGGGCAGGTGGATGGTTGCACCCGCCGCGTCGGCGGCGGTCTGGAGCGGTTTTTTGGCGGGATCGGCCAGCAGGTATGCCGTCTCAACCTGATTCTTCAGCCCTGGCACGGCCAACTTGCCGTCAGTCGGCCACTGGAAGACGTGGAAAAACAGGGTGGCCCCGGCGGCATCCACCTTCTTTGTACAACGACCCCACGGCAGTTGCTTCTTGAACGGACTCGCACTGGTGCCGAAGATCGCCTCGCCGTTGAGCTTGGTCCACTCGCCGACCTGCTTGAGTCGTTTGACGGCTGGCGCGGGAATCTCTCCTTCGGGATTCGGCCCGACGTTGAGCAGATAGTTGCCGCCTTTGGACGCCAGATCGACCAGTTGTTCGAGCAGGACTTTCCGCGGTTTCCAGTTCTGATCCGTAATCTTGAAACCCCACGTGTCGTTGATGCTCATGCAGGTCTCGAAATCACGACCTGGCATGCCGTCGGCCGGAATGGATCCTTCGGGCGAGGCGGCATCGCCCGGATAATCGCCGCCGAGGCGGTCGTTGATGATGATGCCAGGCTGGAGCTTCAGCACCGCCCGGACCATGTCGGCCCGCCGTCGGTCCATGTCATAACTCGTGTCGAACCACAGGACCGAGATCTTCCCGTAGCGGCTGAGGATCTCTTCAAGTTGCGGGATGGAGACCTTGCGGAGATACTCGTCCATTTCGCCTGCCTGGGCCTTGTCCCAAATTCCGCCAGGAACGGCGGCACCAGGGTTGTTCCAGTCCATGGCGTGCGAGTAGTAAAGGCCGAACCTCAGGCCGTGCTTCTGACATGCGTCGGCAAGCTCCTTGACGACGTCGCGCTTGAACGGGGTCGCCTCGACGATGTTCCACGGGCTGACCTTGGAGGCATACATGGCCAAACCGTCGTGATGCTTGGCGGTGAAGACGACATACCTCATGCCGGCTTCCTTGGCGAGCAGCACCATCTGCTCGGCGTTGAACTTGACCGGGTTGAATTGCTTCGCATACGAGCGGTACTCGGCCACCGAGACCTTTTCGTCGTGCATGAGCCACTCCCCAACGAAATAGTTGTGCTTGCCATGGTACACGCCGCCCGGCACGCACGAGGTGTTCCAGTGGATGAACATGCCGAACTTGGCTTCGCGCCACCACTGCATGCGCGCGTCGCGCTGGGCGGGAGTTTCCTTGCCCGTGCCCAGATCCTCCTGCGCGTAACCGCAGGGTGAGCCTGTCAAATAACCAAACACCACCGCCAAGCCCAACACCGTTTGTCGAATCCTCATGCCATGCTCCATTCCATATCGTTTTTCAAACACCGCTCCCGTCAGGTTCCCCGGCCTGATCACGGCCCGAGCCAGACAAGCAAGGGATGACGCCGCGAGCGAAACCGGGTTCTTCATACGCATTCGAGTTGCCGCCGCGGACTTTGCGGGCCCGCGGCCGGCACCGTCAAGGGAGATCCGTCTGCTCCAAGCGATAGAGATGCGTGCCCCCGTCACCACGCGGCATGAACTTCACGCCATTTTCCAGCAGCGTCTCGCCCGTGAACAGATTCGTCACCTTGTGCGGCTTGTATAGCGTGATGGGCTGGATGCAATCGACGAAATGCAGCGCCAGCAACGAGCGGTTGGCGAACAGGATGTCGTTGTTCGTCGAGTAGGCGAAGCAGCCGGCGTCGCGGCACATCGTGCGGAACAGGTCCGGGTTGTTAGGCGCAACCGGGAAGTAGTAACTGGTGAAGTCGGCCGTGCGCTTCACCGCTGCGGCCGGCACGCCGTCAGGCCAGTAGGCCAGCACCACCGCGTCGGTGTCGTCCGGCACCAACCGGGGCCCGACCACCGCTCCCGGCCCCAAAACCAGCTTGCCCTTGACCTCCCGCAGGGCTGGATCGTCGTAGGTGAGCGGTGTGATCTCGGCATTGGCCCGGTGGCCGTCCAGCTTGAACTTCATGCCGACGAGACGCGAGGCCGCCTGCACGTCCAGCTTGTCGTCGGTGGCCAGGCCGGGATAACCGACAAAGATCATCGCCCGACCGCCGCGCTTGAGGGCCTCCACCGCTTCCCGCTGCTGCTTCGAAAGCCAAGTGGCATTGTAGAAGAACAGCGCCTTGTAGCGGTCCACGTCCTCTGCCAGGTCGTCGGTCATGAGCCAATCCATGGGCACCCCGCTGCGGTAGAGTTCCCGCGTGGCACGGTCGCACTGGAGTTCCAGCAGACGCGGATAGTTGTTCACGTCGTGCATCCGCCAGAGCGGGTGATAGGCCGGGGCGGCTCCGCTGACGATGCCCGCCACCTCGGCCACGCTGGTCAGATCCCAAGCGAGCGCCTCGTGGGCGATGGCCGCCTGCTTCTTGAACTCGGCTAACAATTCTGGACCATCGAACCAGCCGCCAGTCATGTCGAAATACCACCATCCCGCACCGTGGATGAGGTGGTGCGCGAACTCCCGGCGCAGCACATCGACGGACTCCGCCACGTCCTTGGTCGGACGCAGGCCCAGCAAGCCCGTGCTGGTGTAGCGGATGGACGAATGGTCCTTGAGGAGATGGGTACGGATGTCCGATTCGTTAAAGAAAAACTTGCCGGCCCGCTGCACGCTTTCCACCGGCAGCATGAAAGAGCCGGGACCACCCGCCTCGCGGTTGTCATAACTGGTGATGCCGGTGACGAAGTCGAGGTCCGGGCTGTTGAGCAGGCGGCGCAGGCCAAGATGCCCGTTGGTGGTGGCGGCGTTGACCAGTCCGGTTTGCCACATCAGATAACTGCTGAACGCTCCGGTAATCCGTTTTCGCCCGGTCGCTTGTTTGACGACCGAGCACCAGGCCAGCAGGCAGTCGGCCACGATGTTAGAGAGGCACAGCTCGTAATCGATGGCCAGGCGGTCCTTGGCCGGGTCGCGGACCATGCCGGGTTGGCCCCGCCGACGGGCGGCCTCCAAGGGAATCTGCACTTGGTCGATCCAGGCTTCCGGACCGTGCTGCTGCCGCAGCCAGTCTTTGAAATAACGCAGGGCCGGCGGGCTGTAGTCGGGGATGAAGCCCCACTGGGCGCCCCAGTAAACCCACTCTTCGCTCCCGCCGGTGTTGATCATGTAGCCCAGGACTCGCTCCGCGTAGGGAGAGCTTTCCACCCGGGCCACCAAGGCCCGCAGCAGGTCGCCCACGTCGGCGATCCACTTTTGCGAGGCCATGGAGGCCTGGCGCGGGTTTCGCCAGTCCGGTTGGAATTCGCCCGGCACGTCCGGGGCGTGGGCATAACGGGTGATTTCGTCGGGGTTCTGGTCGGCCCACCAACCTGGCGTGCCAATGCAGTTCAAGCGGGCAATCAGCCAACAATTCTGAACCTTGTCGCCCAGCAGTTTCGCCGCGTTCTCGAAAGGCGAGCAGTCGTAGTCGCCGGGTCCGTTCCACAGGGGGCCAGCGGAAAGGAAGAAAACCGGCATGCCCGAATCGGCGATATCGCGGCGGACCTGTTCGCTGCCGTGACCGTAGTAGGACATCCCCGAGATCGGCTTACCATCGACGAAGAGCGATGTGCGACCCTGATGGGGCTTCACTTCGGCGCGATGGCCGGATCGCAGCGTGACCGGCGGACTGGCGATTGGCACACCGCGTGCGGAGGACGCGCTCCACCACCACGGCAAGGCCGCGGCTGCCGCCGCGGTTTGCAGGAAATCACGACGCGAGAATTGGGTTGGTTTGGACATGGCGCTGTCTCCGCAGAGAGTGATGATACGGGTGATGGGTTGGGACTGGCCGCACTTCCTTCTTGGACGCCCGCCTCTTCGCCAGGAAGCGAAGCGGGGAAATGCTGTGTCGGCAGCCCCCAACTGTCAAACGGAAGCGGTTGACAACCCACAAGTCCTCACTGAAAATCCCATCTCACACTCCCCACCCGAAACCATGAGAAAATCGTTTGTGCTGTCAGTTATATCGCTTGTTGCCACCGGAATGTTCCTATTCCCTTGCCCGGCCGATGCGGCGGTTAGGGTTGGCTCCGGGGATGGCAGCTTGTTGGGCGGTGATCTCACCGACCCGAATGACAAGATCACTCCCGTTGAGGACTGCGGCGGCGATTTGCCGGAGGACAAGCTCAAACCGGAAAACTGCGCTTGGGTCAGCATGCAGTGCGCTCCCGCCAATCCGCCGGGCACCCCCCCGCACCAACGCCATCCGTATCAGAGCTGGCAGGGTTCGCCGGCCAGTGCCATTTTCTGGAACAAGCCCGAGAGCAAGAAGTGGTATGTCGGATTCAAGGATGGCGGCAACGGCGGACCAACCACGGCAGCGCCGTATTTCGCCGCGGTCGAGTTGAAGGAACCGGTCACCCTCACCCATTTCACCTTGACTACGAGCCCGGACATGCCTGACCGGGATCCGAAATCGTGGGCCATCCAAGGGTCGAACACCGGCAGGGATGATGACTGGACGGACATCTTCAAGTGCGAGGCCAAAGACCGGGACACCAGTCCGTTCCAGGAATATCCCCGCAACGAAACGACGCTCTTCACCTCGTTCACGTCCGCTGATATGGCCCAACTCGTCAGCGCCACGGATCTGAAGAAGCTCGAAACCAAACTCGCAGGCAAGCCGGTGCCAACGGCGGACTTCGCGGCGCCGAAGGCTTACAAATGGTATCGCTTCGTGTGCTACTCCTGTTTCAATCCCAGTACGACGGAAATCGCGGATCCGGCCCGGCCGCCGGGATTCTCGTTGGGACAAATGGAGTTGTTCGGCGTGCCCGCCAAGGGCAACTGAGAACACGATGCATCCAGGGGGTACGCTTCAACCACGACGTTCTCCCATCAATCAGCCTCCAAGTCGGCCTCCGGGTTCATGTTGTTCACGCTGTGCCTCCAGCGAAGTTCCAATGGGTTAGCTGTCATGCCTGCAACACTCGGTAGTTTCTACTTGCTAGGGTTTGAAACATCAGATCTTTCATCTGACAAGACGCGCCTTGCTTTGCTCGGCGCATAGCAGCATTCTTTTCCTTTACTCCCGCTCTTCCGGGGATATTTTCTAATTTTTTTAAACCCAAAAGAAATAGATCCCCGCTCGCTAACCAACGAAAACCATCCCATGAATCCCATCCGTTTTATCAGAACCGCCCTGCAAAGTTCCGCCGTCGTGGCGGTAGCCCTTCATGCGCACCAACCGCGAAAAGCAAATTCCTTGCAATCCTGAGCTCTTTGATGTCAAGCGTGGTATCAAACCCTACCGCGCGCCCGGGGCATTGGCGCAAGGTGCGGGCAAGGCAACCACACGCCGCGGTTAACGATGAGAGTTTTCATGACCGGGAGAGCTTGGTTCCGGGGCTGAAGTGCAGGAGACTATCAAAGCCGCAGCACGCAAATCGGAAGCGGCGGGGTTGGCGCTTGGTGAAGGATTCCGGGGCCCCGGATTGCCCGTGGAAAGCGACTGACCTTCACCCTATATCATCCGGAAGGCTGCCGACGGGTTACGCAGGATTTGGCTGAGTCCGCAGAAGAGTTACCGCTCTGCGATCGGTTTGAGAAACAACCTGTCCACGTGGGTTCGTCCCACGATCCAGACGCTGTTTCCGCGCGGAGTGCGCTCGTCAAAGGCCAGCCAACGGCCGTTCGGACTTCGGAAATATTGCCACGGCGGCCTTGCCTGCGACCGAGGCTGGTGAATCAAACACGGTCACTTTCTGAAATGCGTTCCGGGACACGCCCGTATGAATCCTCATTCGCACACCATATCCGCTTGACGGAAGCTGATCAAGGAAGCCAGTATCCACATCTGTGGATATAATGGGCAGTGGTGCAATCCCGCAATCCGCCATGAACGAATCCCCCACCTGCCCGTCCTGCGGTTCTCCTCTTGAGCACGGCCGTGTCGGGCAACCGTGTCCGGCCTGCCTCTTGCGGGCCGCCATGAACGATGACACGCGGCGTTCTTGACCCGGCTTGGACCGCTTTAAAATGTGCCAAGTCATTTTCCGGGAATAGCCGTCAATTCCCCGTCAATTCAAAGACGAGATCAGGAAGTCTGATTCTGTGATCCGCGGGCTGGCTGGTTTTGTCATGGCGGGGCCCGAACCTAACCACTCCACCACTCCAATACTCCAATCTTCACTCCTGCTTCCGGTGAAGGCCGTGGCAATCGTTGGGCGGATCCATATGGGGGGGCTTGGTTTAGCGGTAGCCTTTTTTGCTGAGTTCCAGTGTCCGGTCGGCCTGCTCCGGGCCAATCAGCACCGCGCCGGCATCGATGTTCGCAGGCATGATGCCATAGCGGCGGTACTGCGTGAGTTGAATCACCGGATAGAACCCCTGCACATACGGTTGCTGATCGATCGTCCAGCGGATCCGCCCGGCCTTCACCAAACGCAGAATCTCCGGTGACAGGTCAAAGCCGGCGGCACTGAAGCCTTGGTCCTTAAAATGCCTATCGATGGCCAGGCCGGCGCCTTCGGTGTCGGCTTGGCCGGTGCCAAGGATGAACTTGATGTCCGGATGTTTGTTCAGTTCCGCGGTGATCACCCCTTCCGCCTCCGTGCTGGTGGAGCCGGTGATCGCCACGGTCCAGGTGATGCCCTTGGGTTTTAACATTTCCTGTGCCCCGCGCAACCGGTCTTCCAGCGCCGACACGCCGGCAGCGTGCATCGTCATGAGGATGTGACTGTTGGCCGGGATGACGGTCGCACAGGTTTTGCCGAGAGTCTTGCCCGCGTCGTAGACCCGCTGGCAGACGGAGCCGAGACGGGCATTGGCCGTGGCGTGGTCGTCCACGTTGAATGCGACGACCGGCACCCCGGCAGTGATGGCCTCCTGCACCACCACATCGAAGGCCACCGGATCAATGATGTTGAGGGCGATGCCGTCGTAGCCGTCCTTGACGGCCTGCCGCACCATCGCCGCTTGGGCTTTGAGGTCGACGCCTCGGGTGCCAGTAAAGGTGCACTCCACGTTCATCAGGGCGGCGGCATCGCGCATGCCATTCTTGACCGGCTTGAAAAACTCCTCTTCCACGCACGTGGTGATGAACACAAAGCGCAGGGGTTGTTGCGGCCGGGTTGCGGCCGGGCCGTCGCTCGCCACGGCACCCAACCCGGTGGCTAACAACGCGAGCAGGGTTGGCTTGATGGAGGTCGTTCTCATGGATTTGTTACTGGTGGCTTTGCGGGGCTCCCATGCCGTGCCATCCGTGGTCTTATGGCTGCGAGCGGGTGAAGCCGATATCGGTATGGGTGTGATGCACTAGCAGGATCTCGCGGATTTCGTTCATGGGGGATCGGTGGCCGCAGCCTTACTTCGCCGCCGCCGGCGGCACGTAGAAGCTGTGGGCTTCGTTGCCTTCCACGTCGACCGCCATGTAGCTGAAGTTGCCTGCGGAGCCGAGGGCCTTGACGATGTCGGCAATGTTCATTTCCCATGTTTTCCCCTGCTTGCCATCGAGTTTCGCGACCTGGGTGTTGGCGTCGGGGAGATAGTAGAAGACCGCGCCAAGCGGATGATCGGCCTTCACCGTGAACTTGCCATCCTTGGCGGCGAAGGTGAAGGCGCCGTCCTTGTAGGTCTGCTTGTCGCCGGTCTTCCAATAGAATCGGCTGTTATTGAAGAGCTCCTGCTGGATGCCATAGCTGCTGCGGGCCGCCTCGTTGTGAGGGACACCGGGATCCATGGCCACCGTGAACGCCTCGGCCACATTTTCATAGGCGTCCTGGATGAGATTGTAACCGCCGGGATGCCAGGCCCAGTGAATCATGTGTCCGAATTCATGGAGCGTCACGCCTGTGAAGGCACGGTAACTGAGCGCGCCGAGATGCGCATCAGGCTCGGGTGTCTGCATCCACTTGACGATTTCGGACACGCGCACCGGGCTCTTGCCGACGAGGGTGCCGTAACCGATGACGCAGAAGTTGTCAGAGCTTTGGGCAACGTTGGCACAGGTGATGAAGGCGAGGTTGCGCCATTTGGGCGTGGCGTATTGAGGGGGCAGCACCGACCGCGCGACGTCATAGGAATTGCCCTGCGCGGACCATTGCGCGCGGGTCTGGTTGGTGTATAACAGGCCGACATCCACCTTGGACGGGGCGTCCTTGCGCATCTCCGGATAGAAGGTCTTGGCACCGTAGCCGCCACATTTCATGTCCTCGGCCACCCATGATTGCATGACCTTGGTGAGAAGGTCGAGTTTCGTTTGATAGAGCGCGTCGACCTGGTCGGCCTTGACTTTCAGCGGGTCCTCGTCCTTGGGCACCACATACCATACCTTGACCCGGTAATCCTCGGCGGTGGCCGGTTTGTAGGTGAGGGCCAGGGTTTTGACCCCGGCGTCGTCCTTGAAGGCGAGTTCGTTCCTGCCGGCCTTGAGCTCGACGACCCCGCGGAACTTGTCGGCCACGGTGGTGTCAAGGGAGGCTTCGGCGGCGGACTTGAATTGCAGTTTGCCGCGGCAGGTTCCTTCAATCACAACAAGCGGATAGCGGAAGACCTCGCCATCCTTGACGTTGGTGACTTCCACGGCATGTGCCAGCGGGATGGTGGCGAGGAGTGCGGAGAGCGCGGCACCGGCGGAACCGCATAAGAAAAACAGGCATGGCAGCTTGCAGAGGGTGGTTTTCATGGCAATCGATAGTTTGTTCAACATATCATTTCGCTGGCAGGGTTGTCCTCCATCGTCATTTCTCCGCATTGAAGGCGCGCAGCTCGCACAGGTGGTTGTGGCCGTTGGTGGTGTTGCCAAACATGTTGATGCGGATGAATTGCGCGTCGACCGGGGCGAACTCGTGCACGTAGGCGCCCTCGGCCGGTTTGGCGTTCTGCTTCATGTCGACGACTTGCTGCCACTCGCCGTCCTTGCCGGTCATCGAGACTTCGACGTTATAGCGGTAGGCGCGGCCATCGCCCCACCAGCAGCACACTTCCAATTTGTTGATCTTGGCGGCTTTGGGCAGTTTGACCTTGACCCACGCCGGTTGTGCGATGCCGTTCCAGTGGGAGTTGGGATCGGCGTAGCCGTCGGTGATGAACTTCTTGTCGCCGGCCCCGGTGTTAGAGACGATGACTTCCACCCCCGGGTCGGTGAGCAGGTTGCGCCTGAAGCCATCGTCGCCGAAGCCGGCGGTGAGCACCTCGCCGAGTTGCTGGCCGGCGGCGTCCACCATTCGCGCGAACACGGTGGTGGTCGTGGTAAAGGTCAGCGGGCCGGTATAGGGTTTCTCTTCGGCGGTGGGGAGGTTAAGCCGATAGAGGAGCTTGTCATCCGGGGTATCGGCAACCACCAGCAGCGGCAGGCTGAGCTTGCCACCCTCGTTCGCCAGCGCCTGAAGCAGGGTCACCGTCCCAAACGCTGTGGCCGCGTAGTTCGCGCCGCTGACGACTGCGCTCTTATCGATTAACAGCGCATACGCCTCGCCTTTGAGTTGGGGATCGAGTTTCAGGACGATATCGCCGGCGGCGGCTTCCCCCTGCACGGCGGCCAACTGCCGTCCGGTGGTCTGGAGGATTTCCCCGGCCAGCACATTGGCCAGCGGCAGCAAGGCCGCGTCGCCCGCCACCACCCGGCTGTTGGCGGTCAGTTCAAGCGCACCGCCCTTGACCTCCACGGTCTTGGGCCAGGGAACCAGGTCGAGCGCCGCGCTGGCAGTGTTGCCTAACGGGCCGCCAAGCACGCTGAGCCAGACGGCGGTGCACAACGGGATACGGGACATGGGGATTGGGGATTGAGGATCGAGGATTGAAGGGGACGGATTCTAACAAAACTGGCACGGCGGGCGTGATGCCGGGGAGTTGTTATTTGGTGGCGGCCGCAGCGGGCACGGAGTACTCGATGTTGTCCAAGGGTTTGCCGGCGGCATCGGTGAGGCGCAGCTCGACACTCCAGTCGGACCAATCCTTGGCGCCGGAGTTAACCACCTTGACGACAAACAGGTTGTCACCCTGCATGAGTTGGACGTCCGCCTTGTCCTGGTCGAGGCCGTAACCGCACGCGACGGGGGAATTGACGATCTGCTTGCCATTGTGCCAGACCTTGCAGGCCGAGGCGGCGCCGAGGCGCACCTGCGCGGCTCCGGCCGCCGGCGCTTTGGCCAGCACCGCAGCATAGGCCACCTGCCGCTGCATTGGATAGTAAACACCCGCCAAGTTGAGGAATAAACCCACCCGGTCGGTTTTCCGCCAGGTCTGGCCAGCGTCCTGCTTGCCAAGGGCCGGTTGCGGGTCCGCCTCGTTGATGAAGGCGGTGGCGAACCCGTTCTGGTCCTTGCCGGTGCCGTCGAAGGGGCCCAGCAGGGCAAACTGCGGACAGAGCTTCAGGTCGGCCAGCCATGGGCTGTCGCGCGGGTGGGTGAGCGTCATGTCGCGCCACATTTTCCTCGTTAGATGCAGCTTCATGATATGGCGATACCAATCGTAGAGGCTGTCATGGCCGGGTTTGGGTTGCCAGCACTTCGGGCCGCAGTCGCCGCCGGAGTCGGAATTGGGCAGGACGGCGTCGGGATACTTATGGTGCCACTCGAGGGTCATTTCCAGACTGTGGAGCCACTCATGGACCTGGACCTCGGCATCGCCGCAGGTGCCGCCATCGCCGTTATCGTTGAAACCGACGTAGCCGGCACCCTTGCACACCGAACCTAACGTGTCGGCCCAGCAATTGCAGTCGAAGCCCGTGGACAACGCATAGCATGAGACCAAGTCCGCCTCGCCCGGCTTCAGGTCCTTGAAATACGGAGTGCATTCCTCCGGGCCCGCGACGCCGCTGAACTTGGTCAACGGCTCGTCGATGATGGTGGTTTTACAATCCAAGCGGCACTGGCCATGGCTGGCCTTCCACACTTCATCGGCCCAAACGGCATTGACCTTGTCGACGTCCTGGAGCTGTTTGTCGTTGTAGGTGTTCTTGCGCTCGCCCACCTGGATGGTGCGGAACGCGAAGGTGCGCACATGATACACGGCGGCCTTGGCCGGATCGGTGTTAGGTGCGACCTTGGGCCGCAGCTCCTCGAACTTGCGGCGCAGTTGCACATATTCCTCCGGGGTGCACACCGTGGAATCATAGACGTTCTCATAGTGCCGCAGGGCGGCGTCCCAAGCACCGGCCTGCTCGGCCGCCACCGCCGCCGCACGCTCGGCCGTGGCGTCCATTGCAGGTGCCCCCCCCGCCAGCGGGGCCGCCCAAGGCACCGCGCAGCAGATGACAAATCCCAGTTGCTTCAACATATCGTTTTTTACGTTTGAATGATCCGAATCCTGTTAGCTCAGCGCCTTTATTTCACCGTCGCGTAGGCCCTGACCTCACTCAGGTGGTTGTGATCGTTGTCCGTGTTCCCGAGCATGTTGATGCGGATGAATTGCGCGTCGACCGGGGCGAACTCGTGCACGTAGGCACCTTCAGACGGTTTGGCGTTCTGCTTCATGTCGACGACTTGCTGCCACTCGCCATCCTTGCCGGTCATCGAGACTTCGACGTTATAGCGGTAGGCGCGGCTGCTGCCATAGCCCCACCAGCAGGACACATCCAGCTTGTTAATCCTGGCGGCTTTGGGCAGTTTGAATTGCGCCCACGCCGGCTGGCCGACGCCGTTCCAGTGGGAGCCGGGGTCGAGGTAGCCGTCGTTGATGTTCTTCTTGTCGCCGGCCGTGGTGTGCGACACGGTGACTTCCACGCCCGGCTCCGTTAGCAGGTTCGGCGTGTAACCGTCATCACCCACACTCGTGATGAGCTGATAGCCATCCTTGCCCTTGCCGACCCAGAAGGAGGTGCCATGGTCGATGGTGATCGGGCCGGTGTATTCCAGGTCCGGCGTGGGCGGTTGGGTCTCGGGCGGCGTGGTGCGGTAACGCAGTTTCTCGCCGGTGGGCGTGGAGAACTTCACCACCACCTTTTCGCGGTAGCCTTTGAAGGTGCGCCCCCGGGACCGTCCCAGGGAGTCGAATTTCTCGTCCGCGCCCTCGATGGTCATCTGGATGGGCATGTGGACGAAGCTGTTGAGGAACTCGCCGCCGACCGGCTTGCCTGCGGCGTCGAAGCACTGCACGCGGAGGCCGCAAGTGTTCGTGAAGACCAGCGGGGCATCGTAGGGTTTGCTCTTGGGGTTGGTGGGTCCCGGCAGGCTGCCATCCTCCGTGAAGTAAGCCTTCACGCCCGCCTCATGGGGCTTCATCGTGATGGTCAGCTTGTCGCCAAAACAAGCCTTGTCGGGCTGCGGCCAGCCCGGGGGCAGGACCGCAGTGTCTAGCAGGCCGTCGATGGCAAGGCCGGCGGGACACAGGATGGCCTGGAGCCGTGCCATGGTCGGCTTGAGGCGCTGGCTGAAG
>JAPLUI010000380.1 GCA_026397725.1 Verrucomicrobiota bacterium
ACCCCATCGCTCATTTGAGGGCTGCAAGCCCGTCCCATGACGCGTCTGAGGGTTGGAGAACCCTTGGATAGGCCGGGCTTTGCCGCGCTTCGCACGCCCTGCGGGCAGCCTATGGCTGGCGGTCTCCGCCGATAGGACAGGGTGCCACCGGAGTGTTCAAGAGAGGAGTGTTGGTTCCTACGGAATCTCATGCGAATCCCGGGCCACGATCCAACCGGGAATAACCCATGATGAAGGAGCACAGGGTTTCAACCACCGGAGGTGCCCGGACCGGAAATAGTCCATCAGATTCTCAAGCCATCAATCCGCACTGCAAATACATTCGCATTGGCATTGAAATTGCACCTTGGCTTCCGAGGGAGATATGGTCCCGGTTTTTCCGGAGTTTTGAACACCCCAGGTGGGGAGCATGTCCTGGGCATCCTTCGAGCAGCGGTCCAACTCATTCACAATTTTGATAGACCACTGCCCGAAGACTGACGAGTAGGCAAGCGAGCGGGTCCATTCACTGATCCTGGAACGGAATTTGGAAAACCGCGGATTACGCGGATCAAGAAATGGGAGACCGTATCACTCGCCCTTTGGGTGAAGCAACTTTCTGGCGTCATCGGTGGTCACATTTATCTGTCCTTCGCGCTTAATTGAACAGGATTGGGCGTCCCCGCCTGTCGTGACCAGGTTATATGATGCAAGCCGTATGCCAATCTGGCCTGGCTGAGCGAACACCAGGCGGACCTCGAGTTGCGGCCCTTCGGGAAAATCCACCCCGCCGGCCAGCCCCCGCTCTTTCTTTACGACGTGACGAGCAGTTACCTCGAAGGCCAATACAACGCGTTCGGCTGCTTCGGCTACAACCGCGATGGCAAGCGCGGCAAACAGCAAATCGTCATCGGTCTGCTCTGCGATGGGGAGGGCGTGCCGCTGGCCATCGAGGTCTTCGCCGGCAACCCCCTCGACCCGCAGACCATGACCTCCCAAATTCAAAAGGTCGCCACGCGCTGCGACGGCGGCGCGGTCACCTTCGTCGGCGACCGGGGCATGATCAAGGGTCCCCAGATCGCCGAACCCGTCACACAGGGATTTCACCACATCACGGCCATCACCAAGCCGCAGATCGAGTCGCTGCTCAAAACGGGGGTCTAAAGAACGACTTGCGCTTGCTCAGCCATGCGCCGACAAAAGGAACATCCGATGCAAAGGGCCATTGGTCAGCGCATCTCTTGCTCATTCCGGCCTCAATCCATTCGCGCCGCCATGCGGCGGACCAGTGGGCGGACCGGGCCGGGTCCGCCCTACCTGCGTGCCAGCCGGGCCGGAATTGATTGTCGGAATTGACTTGTCACCCACCACGGGTTTCCTATGGTTGCGCCACCGCCCCGGATCTCACCCTGACCATCACCAAAATGTTAGAATTCTTTTCAGCCAGCACGCGCATGGTCAACTCGCGCAATGCCATCACCGAATGCGTGGAGTCCGCGCTTGGCCACGACCAGACCTGCGATCTGGTCATAGTACACGCGACCATTGGGCATGATTATCAGGCGCTCATCGACCGAGTGCGCGAACTGGCACCCGGGGCCCGGGTGGTGGGGGCCTCATGCTGTGGCATCGTCGGGCGTGAGGGGGTGAGTGAGTCGATGAAGGATGTGGCCATCATGGCGGTGCGCGGCAAGCAATTCGCGGTAGGGCACGTTGATGGCATCAACGGTCGGAACGCCTACGCCAAGGCGGAGGAGTTGGCGCGGCAGTTGCGAGCGGCGCAACCGGGCATCAACATGATTTACTTCCTCGCGTCCGGCATTGATATTGCCAATGATCGTTGCATTGCTGGGCTTGAGTCGGTGTTTGGTCCTGAGGTCACCATTTTCGGGGCCACCTCATCGGACAACATGCGTGGGGTGGTGAGCTATCAGATGGTGGATGACCAGGTGTATGAGCACGCTGCCTGGGCGGTGGGATTTGCCGATCCGACGCTGGGTGTGGACAGCCAGGCGACGCATGGATTTCTCGCCGTTGGTGAGCCGATGACGGTCACCCGAGCGGAGGGCACGCGCCTCATCGAACTGGATGGCAAACCCGCCTGGCAGGCCTACACGGAGCGGCTTGGCTTGGATGTCGGCACGGCCACCTGCGGTGATTCGATTCCGGTCGGGGCGCTGGCCGAGCGTTTGCCGGACGCACTGGCTGCGGAGTATGGCAATGGACACCTGCTTCGCGTGGTGACCCGACGCGATGCCGATGGCACGATGCACTACCCGACGGAGCTGCAAACCGGCACCCAGTTATGGCTCACGGTGCGTGATGAGGCGCGCATTTTTTCCGACATGGATCGGATGATGAGGCAAATGGCCGCGCGAGCCGGGGCCAGCAAGCCGGTGGCGGTTTTTCATGCCGACTGTTTGGCGCGCGGGCGATTTTTGTTCAATCGGGTGATGAAGGAGGAGTTGGTGAGTCGCATGCAGTTTCCGCTGAGCACCGATGGGGTGCCGCCGCCGTGGCTGGGGATGTATGGGTTTGGCGAATTCGCCCGGCTGGGCGGAGTGAACACCTATCACAATTACACCACCGCCATCTACGCGATCTTCCGCAAGTAACCCTCAGCCAACATTCGAGGTTGAGCATGGGTGGTGCCATGTCATGGATTTGCGGCGGCAGCGGCGACTGCCTGGAGTGCGGTGGGATGGGCGCCGCCCGCCACCCCGCTTTGGCTCAAGCGGGAGAGCGGCGGGGGGGCCGGTCCGTCGGGTTCAGGAACCCTGCGCAGGGGGCAGCCAATTTTCCAGGACGGTTGCCAACAAGTGGGGAGTCACGGGCTTGGAGATATAGTCATTCATCCCGGCATCGAGACAATTCTGCTGATCGCCCTGCATGGCATTGGCGGTCATGGCAATGATGGGGATGTGGGGCTTGAGGGCGGTGGAGTGGGGAGCGCGGATCAAGCGCGTGGCTTCAAGGCCGTCCATCTCGGGCATCTGCATGTCCATCAGGACCAGGTCGTAGGGGGTGGTGGTGAGGGCTTGGATGGCTTCCAAGCCGTTGGCCACCACGTCCACCTCCAAGTCCAGTTTGTTCAGGAAGCCCAGTGCCACCTTTTGGTTGATGAGGTTGTCTTCGGCGAGCAGGACCCGCAGTCCGCGCCAGTGCGGCCTGCGGGTCGGGGGCGATGATGGCGGTGGCGGGGTCGTGGGGAGCGGGTGGAGGCAGGCGGCAAAACAGGCGGTGAACCAGAACTCCGAACCTTGGCCGACGACACTCGAGACGCCGATTTCGCCATCCATGAGGTGGACGAGTTGTTTGGAGATGGCCAGGCCGAGGCCGGTGCCGCCGAAATGGCGGGCGGTTGAAGCGTCCATCTGGGTGAATTTTTGAAATAGCCGCGCCTGCTTGTCCGCCGGGATGCCGATTCCCGTGTCGCGCACCGCGAAGCGCACCACAATGGCAGCAGGGGTGGCCGATACCAGACTCACCTGCACGGCGACCTTGCCGTGGGGAGTGAACTTCACGGCATTGCCGGCCAGATTGAGGAGGATCTGGCGCAGTCGGCCGGGGTCGCCGCAGACACAGGCCGGCACGTCTGGAGCGGTGTCGCAACTGAATTCGAGGCCCATTTTTTGGGCTTGCGGGGCCAGCAGTGCCGCGAAGTTGGCGAGCAGGGAGGTGAGGTTGAAGTCGAGGATTTCCAGGTCGAGTTTGCCGGCTTCGATTTTGGAGAAGTCCAGGATGTCGTTGATGAGGCATAGGAGGGCTTCGCCGCTGGTGCGCACGATTTCGGCGCAATGGTGCTGCTCGGGGTTGAGCGGGGTGTCTAGCAAAAGGTCGGTCATGCCGATGATGCCGTTCATGGGGGTGCGGATTTCATGGCTCATGTTGGCCAGGAACTCGCTTTTGGCGAGGTTGGCGATTTGGGCCTGCTTGGACATTTCGGTGGCGTGGGCGGTGGCCTCTTCGAGTTTGCGGTTGGTTTCGAGGAGTGCCGCCCCGGCACGCTTGCGGGCGGTGATGTCGTGGAAGGTCCAGATTCTGCCGTGGTTGATGCCGTCCCGATCCAGCACCGGTGCCGAATACCGCTCCAACACCATGCCATTTTTGAATTCGATTTCGTCATGGCTGGTTTCGTGGTGGTGCTCGTAAAGGTACATGACCTTGGCCAGGAATGGTGCGGGCTCCTTGGTCAAGCTCACGACATGCTTGAGCAGGGCGGAGTCATCCTCGTCGGCGAGGATCGGTGCGGGGACCTGGAACATCTCATCGATGCGCTGGTTTTTGAGGATCCGTTTGCCGTGTTCGTCGATCACCAGGATGCCGTCAAGAGTGGCGTTGGTCTGGGCTTCAAGCAACGCGGTTTTCAGGCGCAGCACATCCTCGGCCTGTTTGCGTTCGGTGATGTCAAAGATGATGAAGTGGAGGATACTGCGTTTGCCAAACTGGATGAGGCTGGTCGCCACTTCCACATCCCGCAGCGAGTCATCCGACAAGCGGTGTTGAAACTGGAGCCGCAGGCTCTGTCGCTGCGTGACGGAGGCCATGAGTTGGAGGGTTTCGGCAGCGGGCAGGGTGTTGATGTCGGTGATGCGCATGGCCAGCAAGCGCTCATGCGGATAGCCGTAAAAGCCGAGTGCGGCGGCATTGGCGTCCAGGATGGCTCCATCGGTGGGATCGATGAGGAGCATCATCGCTGAATTCTTGGCGAATTGATTGCGGTAGGATTGTTCGCTTTCCCGCAGTTCGGCAGTTCGCATGGCCACCAAGTGCTCGAGTTTTTCGCGGCGGCGGAGCAGGACGCTGATGACGATGGCGAGCGCGGCGGTGAGGGCCAAGCCGGTGAGGGTGGTGCGCCATGCGGCGCGTGCCGGGTGCAAGCTGAGGAAGGCCGGACCGGCGTGGGCGGTCACGGCGAAGGTTTTGCCAAAGGCCAGGATGGGACGCGTCACGGTGGTGGCTGTGGCAGGAGGGTTGGTGGTTTCCCAGTCGGCGGCGAGAGTTTCGGGCGGGGCGTCCGCGCGTAGCAGCGAGAGTTCGAGGAGTGCCGGGTTGTCGGGTACCGCGTTATGCAGCAGGGTGCCCAGGCGCAGCACCGCCAAGACGAAGCCGCGCAAGCGCGGCGTTTGCGCGTCGTCAAAAACCGGCCGACAGATCAGCATGCCATTTTGATGGCCGGTTTCCTGGACCAGAGTGACGGGGGCGGTGCCGCAGCTCAGGCCGCTGCGAGCGGCGGCTTCCAGCGCCTCGCGGCGCAGCGGGTCCGAGCCGAGGTCGAAGCCCAGAGCGGGTTCGTTGCCGGCTACGGGTGCCACCTGTGCGACGGGATAGTAGCTGGCGCGGCCGGTGGCAGGGAGGGGTTTGCCCTGCGCGTCCATTTGCCAGATGGCAAAGTCTTGCGATCCGGTGCTGCGGGTTTGGGCTTCGAAGCGGGAGAGGTCTGCGGCCGGCACGACCGGGATCCACTCCCAGGCCTGGACGGCGGGGTTGTTTGTTAGATAGGTGGCGAAGTGTTGGAACGCCTTGGGAGGGACCTCCTCGTCGCTTTCGTAGAAACGGGCGAGGCTTTCCAGTTCGGTGCGGAGGAGGATGTGGAGCGTATCGGCAATGGCGTCGGTGTGGTTGGTGGCGAATTGTAGAAAGGCGACTTGGCGGTTATCGGTTTCGCGTTGATGGCCGCTGTAGGCGGCGAAGGCCGTGAGCACGGTGCCGACGATGATTGCCAGGGTCGGTTCGAGGTGGCGCAACCAGCGCGGCGGCGGGCCGGGGCGGCGGGCACGGTTGGCTAACAGAGCCGCACCCAGCAGCAGCAGAGCCGTGAGTGCCAAGGTGAGCAAGGCGGGCGGCAGCGCGGCGCGGGCGAGCATCCGATTCCAGTCGCGGGCATCGATGTCCATGCCAAGCACGGCGGGGATGGGGCCGGTGGGCGTGGAGGTGATCGGGACCATCGCCGAGATCCAGACGCCCCATTCATCAGGGAGCGGGCCTTCGACGAAGGGCACTTTCGTATCGAACGAGTTGCGAAGTTCTGGCGAAGCCTCGTCATAGATTTTGCCTGGCGGGGCTTCGTTTTCCGTTCCGACGTCCATGAAGAAAAACAGTTTGCCGTTGGGGTGGCGGCCGATGAGATAGAGGAAGCGGCATTGCGGGTAGGCCGTGCGGACGGCGGCGAGTTGCGCTTTGAGTTGGAGATACTCGGGGTTCAGGAGGTCGGCGTCGGTGCCGGTGAGCGCCTGGAGACTTGCGGGATTGAGGGCATGGGCGAGTCCTTGGGATTGCCGCAGCAGGGAGGCGCGCATGTCGCGGTCGGTCCGGATCACGGTGTACCAGGCCAACAGTGCGCCGGCCACCAGGATGGCTAGCAGCAGTGCGGCCAGTGCGGCCATGGTCCTGCGGGATTGAGTGGGCATTGAAGGTTCCATCAGGGGTTGCAGTGTTAGGAATTGCCGGCGTGCGGTGCGGGCAGCCATTTTTCCATGGCGCTGGCCAACGAGTGGGGCGTCACGGGTTTGGAGATATAGTCATTCATCCCGGCATCGAGGCATTTTTGCTGATCGTTGAGCATGGCATTGGCGGTCATGGCGATGATCGGGAGGTGGGGATTGCGGGCGGTGGAGTGTGGGCTGCGGATCAAGCGCGTGGCTTCCAGTCCGTCCATTTCGGGCATTTGCACATCCATCAGGACGAGGTCGTAGGGAAGGGCTGCGAGGGAGCTGATGGCTTCAGCGCCGTTGGCCACCACGTCCGCATGCAGGCCCAATTTTCCCAGGAAGCCCAAGGCCACCTTTTGGTTGATGATGTTATCCTCGGCGAGCAGGATGCGACAAGCACTCCAATGTGGCAATGGCTGGGTGCGTGCCGGGGCCTGCGTTTTGGCCATTGGCGTGTTGGTGAGCAGGCTGTGGAGGAGATCCGCCTTGCGTGCCGGCTTGGTCAGGCAGGCGGACAAGCCAAGGTCCGCCACGGACTGATCGGGGCCGGGCTGGCCCAGCGAGGTGAGCAGCACGAGGCGGATGGCTTGCAGTGTGGGGTCGGCGCGGATGGCCCGGGCCAGGGTCGCACCGTCCATGCCGGGCATTTGCATATCCAGGATGACGGTATGGAACGGATCGGCGGCGGCCCTGGCGCGGGCGAGCATGAGCAGGGCGGTGGGGCCGTCGGGGGCTTCGGCGACGCGCACGCCCCAGGCGCCGAGTTGGATGGTGAGGACCTCGCGGTTGGTGGCATTGTCATCGACGATGAGGAGGTGGGTGCCCTGCAAGGAGGACGCTTGCTGAGTGGCTGGCAGCGGCCCCTCGGGTCTGGCAAAACGGACGCTGAACCAGAACTCCGAACCATGGCCGACGCTGCTGGTGACGCCGATTTCGCCGCCCATCATCTCGACGAAACGCTTGGAGATGGCCAAGCCCAGGCCGGTGCCGCCATAATGGCGGGCCGTAGAGGCGTCCACCTGGGTGAACTTGTCGAATAAGAACGCCAGCTTGTCTGACGGAATGCCGATGCCGGTGTCGCGCACCGTAAAGCGCACCACGACGGCGAGGTCGGTGGCTGAGATCAGGCTCGCCCGCACGGCGACCTCACCGTGCGGCGTGAATTTCACGGCATTGCCAGCGAGGTTGAGGAGGATTTGGCGCAGCCGGCTGGGATCGCCGCGGAGGTAGGTGGGCACGTCCGGGGCGGCGGCGCAGATGAATTCGAGACCTTTGTCATGAGCGTGCAGGGCCAGCAGTTCCGCGAAATCGTCAAGCACGGCGGACAGGTCGAAGTCGAGAACTTCCAAGTCGAGTTTACCCGCCTCGATTTTGGAGAAGTCAAGGATGTCATTGATGATGCCGAGGAGGGATTCGCCGCTGAGGCGGATGGTTTCGGCATACTTGCGCTGTTCGTCGCTGAGTGGGGAATCCAGCAGCAGGCTGGTCATGCCGATGACGCCATTCATGGGGGTGCGGATTTCATGGCTCATGTTGGCCAGGAACTCGCTCTTGGCGACGTTGGCCAGTTCGGCCTGGAACGCCATCTCATTGGCGCGGGTGGTGGCGGCTTCGAGTTTGCAGTTGGATTCCAGGAGTTGCTGCTCGGCGAGCTTGCGCTCGGTGACGTCGCGCATGATGCCCACGGCATGCCAGCGGTGGTGGATGTGAACTGCTGAAAGCGATAACTGCACCGAGATTTCCCGACCATCCTTGCGACAGGCGACCAGGTCCAGGGTTTTGCCCACGACGTCGCCGTGTCCGGTCTGTTGAAACACCGGAAAGGCGGCGAGGTGGGCGGCGTGATAACGCGAGGGCACGATGAAGGTGTGCAGGTTGCGGCCGATCGCCTCGGCAGCGGAAAAGCCGAGCATGCGCTCGGCGGCTGGATTCCAATAGGAGACATGGCCTTCATGGTCCATCATGAGGATGGCATCCTGAGCGGAGTCGGTGATGGCACGCATGCGGGCTTCGCCCTCGCGCAGCGTCGTCTGCATTTGCTCGTTGCGGGTGAGTTGTTGGCTGATGTTGCGCGAGGCGAGTCCCAGGCCGAGCAGGCCGAGCACATATAACACCAGGAACTTGAGGCCCAGGACGAGGGTGTTCAAGTGGCCGTAGGCGAGGTATGGCTGTAATGGGACAGTCACGCTTGCGACGCTGCAGACCTCCCCGGGGCGATACCCTTGGTCCTGATGACAAGTCAGGCACTGCTGTTGCATGACGAGCGGTGCCAGGTAACGCAAAACCGGCTGTCCGTCGCTCACCTCGACGGCACTGATCTCGACTGCGCCAGCTTTGATAGGCAGCAGGGATTTGGTTTCCATGGCATCGGGCGGATTTTCCAGGCTGGACAACCTGAGTCCGAGTGAATGGGTGTGAACGCCAGTGCTCGCCGCTTTGAACGCATGTGACTCCTGCGTCATGAATGCGGGTTCCAACAAAAGCAAATACCGCTGGTAGAGGCTGCGAGCTTCCATTTGAGCCAGATCCATGGCGGTTTGGCTGGCACCCTTGGAGGTGAGCCACAGGAGTCCCGCGACAATCAAGGTCCATAACAGGGCAAATCCCAGAGCGTAGGACCTGAGGTTGAAGATGCGTGGTGGTTGGCGCTCCAACCGGTATTCCGGTTGCACTTGTGCAGTCACCCGGTGGGCAGTTGGCATGATGCGGCGCAGCGCGGGAATGAGCGCCAGCAAGGCCAGCAAGGTCGAGACCACCGGCCAGATCGCGGCGGTGGCCACGTCCCAGTTCCAGACGCGGGCGTCGATGTCCATGCCCAGCACGGCGAGCATGGTCCCGGTTTGCGGGTCGGCCAGGGGCACCAGCGCGGTGATCCAGGTGCCCCAGCGGTCGCTGACGGGGCCTTCGACGGCTGCGGTTTGGGTGTCAAACACGCGGCGATAGCCTGCCGCAACCTCGGTATAGATCTGCCCGGCAGCAGACTCGTCCTTGGAGCCGACCGGTTCGCTATCCACGAAGAAAAACACCTCGCCGTTGGCCAGGCGACCCATGAGATAGATGAACCGGCATTGCGGGTCAGCCGAACGCATGTCAGCGAGTTGGTTTTTCAACTGGAGGTAATCCGGGCTGGCGAGGTCGGCGGCGGTGCCGGTGAGCGCCTTGAGGCGATCCACATTCACTGCCTTGACGACCATCTGGGTCTGCCGCAGCAGGACGTCACGCTTGGAGCGGTCGGCGCGGGCCAGCGTCCACCATGAGCCCAACACACCGGCGGCTAACAGGGCGAGCAGCAGTGCCGCCGCCGCCGCTTTCATCACCCGTGGATCACGATTCATTGCAGGGTGGCATGAGTTGAGTTTAGCCGAGTGGCAGCTTGAAGGCAAACGCGGAGCCGCTGCCGACCTGGCTTTGCACGGAGATGGTGCCGCCGTGACCATCGACGATGCGGCGGACGATGGCGAGGCCGAGGCCGGTGCTTAGTTCGCCGGCGGTGGTTTGGACGTTGGCTCTGCCGAAGGCTTTGAAGAGTTTGGGCAAATCCGCCTCGGGGATGCCCTGGCCCTGGTCGGTGACCGTCACCGTCGCCTGACTGTCGTCGCAGGCGAGGCGGATGGTGACGCGGGTGTGCGGGTGGGAATACTTCACGGCGTTGCCGATGAGGTTGTTGAGCACCTGCTCGATTTTTCCGCTGTCGATGGTGAGCAGGGGCAGCATGGCGTCCGCCTCGAAATCCAGCTCGATGTGTTTTTGCTGCGCGAGCACGCGGTTGAGCGACACATTGCGGCGGGCCAGTGCGCTCAGGTCGGTGGGCGTGCGGTTGAGTTGGAGTTGGCCGGATTCGATGGTGGAGACGTCTAACAACTCATCGATGAGATGGAGCATGAACTCGCTGGTGGACTTGATGGTGGAGACAAACTCGCGTTGGTCGGCGTCGAGTACGGCGAAGGCGTCGGTTTCGAGGAAGTCGCTGTAGGCGAGGATGACGCCGAGCGGGTTGCGCAGGTCGTGGGCGGCCATGCCCAACAGCCGGTTTTTTTGTTCGTTGAGTTGTTCGAGGGAGTGATTGCGGTCGAGGATTTGGCTTTGGCTTTCGCGCAGGGCGTGCAGGGCCTCGTGGAGTTGGCGGCGGACGCGGCAGGCATTGGCGTGGTAGCGGACGCGAGCGAGCAACTCGATGGGATCGGGAAGTTTGACGATGTAATCATTGGCCCCGGCCTCGAAGGCGGCTTTTTTGATGACGGGTTCTTCTTTGGTCGAGAGGACGATGACCGGGATGTCCTTGAGTTGCGGGCAATTCCGATAGGCTTTGACGAGATCCAAGCCGTCGGCGTCGGGCATGACCAGGTCTTGGAGGATGACCATGGGGGCAAGCGATGTGGCGGTGGCGATGGCCTGCGAGCCATCGGCGCAGTAATGGAAATCGAGGTCTGGCTGGGCATGCAGGATGCGTCGGATGGCTTCGCCGATGATGGGTTGATCATCGACGAGGAGGACCATGGCCGGGGCCTGCGCGTCGTGCGGGAATTGGCTTGGCGGGTTCATTGGGAGGATTGGATCCATTGGTTGATGCGGGCTGCGATTGAGGCAAGCGGGAGGATTTCGGCGGCGAATGGGGCGGCGGCCTTGGGCATGCCGAAGAGGGCGGACGAGGCTTCATTCTGGGCGATGGTAAGAAACCCGGCGTCGCGCATGGCTTGGAGGCCGGCGGCACCGTCGCGGCCCATGCCGGTGAGGATGATGCCCAGGGCGCGGCCCTTCCAGTGGCGAGCGATGCTGGCAAAGAAGACATCCACCGACGGTTGATAGGCGAGCCCGCCGAGGTTGGGGTTGTAGCGCAGGCGGGCGCAGGCGTGGGCTTCGAGGTGGCCGTCTTTGCCGGCGAGGAAAATGCGGCCGGCTTGGAGCTGGTCGCCCTCGGTGACGAGTTGGAGGGGGTCTTTGCTGAAGTCTTTGAGCCAGCGGGCGAGATCATCGATGAAACGCGCGTCAATATGTTGGATGATGACCACGGCGGCCTGGTTGACGGGTGCGAGGGCCGTGAGGATTTCCGCCAGGGCGGCCGGGCCGCCGGCGGAACAGCCGATGGCCACCAGGGTATCGGTGGCCCCGGGAGCGCCGCACGCGAGACTGTTAGGTTGGCAGGCAGGTGGGGCGGCGGACTGCTGGTGATCGGTGATGATGGCCGCCATTTGGGCGAGTTTCTGCAGGAACTCGTGGCGCCCGGCATTGCTGGCAAGTGAGGGGGTGGTGATGACATCCAGGGCACCCGCGCCCATGGCCTCGAACGCGAGTCCGCAGTTATGGTTGACCGAAGCGGTGACGACGAGGATGGCGGTCGGGCTGGAGCGCATGATTTCGCGGGTGGCCTGGGCGCCGTTCATGCCGGGCATGACGAGGTCCATGAGCACGAGGTCCGGTGGGGATTGCCGGCAGAGGCGAACGGCTTCCGGGCCGCTGTTGGCGGTCCAGAGCACGCGGTGTTCGTGGTTTGAGTCAAGGGTTGCGCGGATGGCTTGGGTGGCCATGTCCATGTCGTTGACGATGCCGATGTTCATGAGGGTGAATCTTCGCCGAGGACGGCTGCCACCGCACGGGCAAAACTGGCGTCCTGGAAACTGCCTTTGGTTAGATAATGGTCCGCCCCGGCGTCAAGTCCGCGCAGGCGGTCTTCTGCGCGGTCTTTATAGGACACGATGATGACGGGCGTCTCGCGCAGGCGGGCGTCATTTTTGATCAGGCGAGTGAGTTCGATGCCATCCATGCGCGGCATGTCCACGTCGGTAATGATGGCGGCGAAGCGGCCGGTACGGGCGGCGTTCCAGCCGTCCATGCCATCCACGGCCACCTCGACGGCATAGCCGAGGGAGGTGAGGAGTTTGCGTTCGAGTTCGCGCACGGTGAGGGAATCGTCCACCACCAGGATTTGTCGTTGGGCTTTGGCCAGCTCGGACGACTTGGCGGTGATGCCGGGCAGCGGGCCGCCGGCCGCCATGCGGCGTACCGAGAGCAGGAAATCCTCGACGTCGATGAGGAGCATGGGAGCACCGTCTTCGGTGAGGGCGGCGGCGGCGATGTCGCGCACGCGGCCGAGGTGTTGGTCGAGTGCCTGGACGACGATTTCGCCCGCGCCGAGGAAGCGGGAGACGACCACGCCGAAGAGTTCGCCCGCCGGGGTGGCTAACAGGAGGAGGTTGAGCTGATCGCGGGCGGCAGGTTCCAGCGGGCGGCCAAGGACGGCGGCACCGTCCACGATGCCGACGCGGGATTGGCCGACGGTGACATACTGGACGCCTTCGACGGATTCGAGGTCGGCGGCGGGGAGGCAGAGGACGCGTTCGACTTTGGCGAGCGGGATGGCATAGGGTTCGCCGGCGATCTGGAACACCAGGGCCTTGAGCACCGAGAGGGAAATGGGCAATTGGAGGACCAAGGCCGTCCCCTGCGCGGGGGTGGAGGACATTCTCACCGTGCCGCGGGCGTCTCTCACCGCCGCTTGGACCACGTCGAGACCTACGCCGCGGCCGGAGATCTCGGTGACTTCGGAGCGCAGCGAGAAGCCGGGGAGGAACAGGAATTCGAGCAGTTCGGCATGGCCGAGATGAGTGGCGGTGAGGGCGTCGGTGAGGCCGCGGGTGACGACCTGTGAGCGGAGGTGCTCGTGATCCACGCCGCGACCATCATCGGTCACCCGGATGATGAGAAACCCGGCGCTGTGGGAGGCTTCGATGACGAGCAGGCCGGTGGCTGGCTTGCCGGCGGCGGCACGCTCAGGCGGGGACTCGAGGCCGTGGTCGATGGCGTTGCGCAGCAGGTGCAGCAAGGGGGATTCGATTTTTTCCAACAGGTCACGATCGACCTCGACGGTCTCACCGCGGAGTTGGAAGGAGACGTCGCGTCCGAGGCGGCGGGCGGTATCGCGCACGGCGCGGCGCAGCGAGGGAGCGATGGAGCCAAAGGGCATCATGCGACAGGCCAGAGCCTGCCCGTAGAGACGTTGCGAGAGGTCGGAGGCATTTCTCTCAAAGCGATCGAATTCGGCCAGGCTGGTAAGCACGAGCTGGTCGCCGGCCGCGACCATTGCCTGCAAATGGCGGAGGGCAGGAGTCGGATTTTCACCGGTGGCAGCGGCAGTGATGGCCGCTTCGAGGCGGGTGGCGGTTTGGCGTTGGTGAGAGTGGAGCCGCCTGAGGTGGTTGGCAAAGTTGCGGATGCGGCGCCAGGCGACCAACGATTCGCCGGCGCTGGCCAGCATGAGATCGAGGCTGTCTGAGGTGACCCGCAACGTGCGGGCATCCCCGGTGATGTTATCCGTGAGGGTGGTTTCGGGTGGTGCGGCTTGGGTGCCCGGAGCGGCAGCCGCTTGTTCCGGCGGGCCGGCGAGGAAGGCGGCCACCTGGGGCTGCAAGTGGGCGGGAGCTGCCGCAGTGGCGAGGCGTGCGAGCAAGTCGATGCCGCTGAGCAAGTGGTCGATCATCGTGCTATCGATGGAGCCCTGGCGTTGTTGTGCCGAGACAAAGGACTCCTCCATGGCATGAGCGACTTGGACGGCGCCTTCGAGGTCGATGATGCGAGCGGCACCCTTGAGCGAGTGGGCGGCTCGCATGAGGGATTCGAGAATGGCGGGGTCGTGGGAGTTTTTTTCCAAGGCCAGGAGGTTGTCGCTCAAGACCCGGCACTGGGATTCGCACTCGGTCTGAAAGAGTGCGGCCAGGGAAAAGCTGCTAAGGTCGTCGCTCATGAGATTATCTGGCCACGCCATCGAAGGCTTTGAAGAGCGACTCCGCATCCAGCCAGGCAATGTCCTGGCCGGTGCGGCAGGGGAAAATGCCTTTCACATGGGCACGGCCAGCGGCGTCCATGGTGGCGGGCACGGGCATGAGCGCGGCACGCTCGAATTCCGCCACGCCCTCGGCCACGTCCACCTGACAAGCGACGCGCCAAGCGCCGAGTGTGAGCACCAGCAACATGGGACGGGGGCTGACCGGCCCTGGAGCGCAGCCGAGGAGCTTGGCCAGGGAAAAGCATAAGGTGACCGCGCCACGGACGTTGACGACACCGGCGAGTGAGGCGCTGCGGTGGGGCATGGAATGGAGCGCGGGTAGCGGGGCGGTGAGATCAAGGTGAGTGGGTTCGATGCCGAAGCGTTCGCCACCCACGCGGAACAAAAAGAGGACCAGGCGTCCGAGTTGGTGCGTGGCGGGTGGGATGGCAGCGATTTCGGCACGCCATTTTTCGCGGTCGGAGGAAGCGGGCAGGCGCTGGGAAAATGCGGGGGTCATGGGGCGTAGAGCGGGTTGGCGCGGCGGCGCAACTGGGCGGCGGCAGGGCTGCGGCCGAGTAATTCAAGGAGGGCCGCGAGGTGGGCCAGGGATTCGAAGTGAGCGGGATCCAGGTAAAGGGCCTTGCGGTAAGAGGCCTCGGCGAGGTCCCCGCGTCCGAGGGCCTCACTCACCAGTCCATGAAGGCAAAAAAACTCTGCCGTGGGTTGTTCCGAGGCGGCCAGGTGCTCGAGCATGTCTGCTGCTGCGCTTAAGTGACCGGCATCGGCGAGTGAGCGGGCGGATTCGAGCGAGTGGATCGCAGGGGGCCGAGCTGTCGTGGCCGATGGCTGCCTGGGCACTGAGGCGACGGCACGCGGGGCGGCCTTTGGGGGGGGCGGCGCTGGCAGGCGGGCACGACCGCGAGGCCCCGGCGCATGGGGCAGGCCTGGGTCAGGACTTGGAGGTGCGCCGGGCATTTTCGTGCAGGCGAAGGCCATGGGGATTCTGGTGGCGACGAAGCCACATTGGAGAGCCACGGGCGGTTCGACGGGACCGAGAAAGAGGATCCCGTCGTCGCTGAGAGCCTCACGCAAGTTGGTGAGCACCGCGTGCTGGGTTTCCCGGGCGAAATATATCAAGGCATTGCGGCAAAAGATCACCTCGCATCTTGGCAAGGGCGGGGAGGGCTTGACAAGGTTCATGCACTCAAACCCGACCAAGCCCCGGACCCTCGCCGCCACTCTCCGGCGCCCGTCGCCCACATCATCAAAATACCCGCCCCACATCGCAGCATCGAATCCCGGGCGAAACGAATTGCGTCGGTAGATCGCTTGCCTGGCCCGCGCAAGCGAGTTTTCACTGAGGTCTCCAGCACGGATGTTGAAGAGGTCGGGAGTGAGCCCCGCAGCGAGCAGGCAGATGGCGATGGAGAAAGGTTCCTCGCCGGTGGCGCAGGGCAGCGAAAGCACCCGCAGGCATGCTCCCGGGTGGGCGGGATGCCAGGTTTGAGTCGTCCACCGGGCCAGTGCCTCGAACGCTTCAGGATGGCGGAAAAACCAGGTCTCGGGGACGAGTGAGGCTTCGAGCAGGGATTGCCATTCGGGGGTGGCGGGATCTAACAACCTGTGCGGGTGGGCGCAGGCCTGGATGGCGCGGCGGATTTCCGCGCGGAGAAACGCCTCGCCCGTCTGCGCGGCATCTATGCCGGCGTGCGAGCGGAGGGTTTCGAGGATATCATTTTCAGAAATCATATCTCCTGCGTCGTTAGAGTCTCCCACACCTCGGCGGTGAGCAGGGCATGCGGGTGCAAGCGTTGAATCCATTGGTCGCCGTGTGCGGCCACCCGACCCGCACCCGGGAACTCGGCGGCGCGGGCCCCCGGTTCGATAAAGTCGCCTTCCTCGAATGACTGCACGCGGGTGAGATTTTCGCCAAGCAGGCCGAGCATGCGTTCGCGCCCGTCGATATGGATGGTTTGCAGAATGATGCGCGATGAATAGCAGAGCGGGCACGGCTGGCCAGTGAGCAGCAAGGAGCAGTCGAGCACGGGGACGGGCTGGCCGCGGAAGTTGAGGATGCCGACGACGGCTGGGGGAGCGCCGGGGGCGGCCTTGAGAGCGGCGCAGGGGACGACCTTGACGACCGATGCGGTGGCCAGCGCATAGGTATCGGGTCCGGCATCCATCAGGAGGTAGAGCATCAGCCGGGGAGTTTGAAACGGGTGACGCCGGATTGGAGCCCGCGGGTGGCTTCGTTGAGTTGCTCGATGGCACGCGAGCTATCGCGGATGCTCTCGGCGGTGAGGCGGGCGGCCTCGCCGAGCTGGCTGAGTGCCTCGCTGATTTGCTGGGCGCCGAGGGTTTGGCTCCGCATGCCCTCGCTCACACTCTCCACGCTCGGGGCCAGCGACTGGACCTCGGAAATCACGCGGTCGAGCTGGCCGCCGACGGACGCAATTTCCGCCGCGCCCCGGCGGAGTTCCTCGGCGAATTTGTCCATGCCCATGACCCCGGAACTCACGGCGCTGACCATTTCCTTGACCATCTGCTCGATGTCGCCGGTCGAAGCGGCGGTCTGGTCGGCGAGGCGGCGAATCTCAGTGGCCACCACCGCAAATCCGCGCCCGTATTCCCCGGCTTTTTCGGCCTCGATGGCCGCGTTGAGCGAGAGCAAATTCGTCTGATCGGCGACCTTGCCAATGGTGGAGACGACCGCATTGATGTTGCCGGCTTTTTCATTCATCACGCCGAGTTTGGCGGTGATTCCGGTGGAGGCATCCAGGATGCCGCGCATGATTTCTCCCATGCGTCCGAGACCGTCCTTGCCGTCGGCCGCGAGGGCGCTGGCCTGCTCGGCTACGGTGCTGACCTTGTCGGCGGTTTTCAGGAGTTCCGAACTCGTGGCGCTCATTTCCTTGGCCGTGGCACTGATCTCTGCGGAGGTCGTGGCGACTTCGCCCGCAGTGGTCTGCTGTTCCTTGGTGGTCGCGGCGATTGCCACCGCCGAGCTGTTCACCTGCAAGCCGCTGCGCTGGACCTGCGTGATGAGGTCCGCGAGGGCTTTGATCATCGTCGTGAAACTGCGCGAGAGGGTGCCGATCTCGTCGCCACGCGCCGTGTCTTCGAGGGTGAGCGTGAAGTCACCGCCGGCCATGCGGCTGGCGGCTGATTCGATGCGAGACAGGGCTCGCGTGATGTTGCGTGCAATGAGGAAACCGGCCAGTGAGACGCAGATGAGCGCGAGCAGCGTGCCAAACAACACGACCTGTTCGAGTTGTCTGGCGGTCGCGTTGGTTTGTTTCTCAAGCGCGTTGAATTCCGCCAGTTCTAGACCCTTGAGGTGCTCGAGCACCGTGACCAACTTCTCCATCTCCCCGGCACTGCGTTCGACGCTGGCCGCGAGAGTGGCTGCCTCCCGAGCTTCGGACTCGGCTTTGAGTTGGTTCAGCAGCGCCTTGGCCAGCGGGTCGATCCTGGAGATCTCCGCACCACGTCCAAGCGCCCCGGGGGCGTTGCGCAGCGCCTGGATTCTCTCCTCGGTGCTGGCGAGGACGGCTTCGAGTTTGGCGAGGCTGGGGCGCTTGCCGGTGAGCAGGAACTCCCGTTGCGCATCCTGTGCATCCAGAATGACGTCATGGAACGCGTCCAGCTCATCGATGAAGTCGCGCCCGATCTGGCCATCGTGAAAATTCCGCTCAAGCTGCTTGGCCGCGAAGAAGGACATGCTGGAGAGGACCGCGATCGCCAGGATCGCGATGGCGTACCCGAGGAAGATTTTTTTGCCGATGGTGAATTTCATGGTTGGGAGTTGGAGAGTTGGATGGGTTTGCAGGATGCCTGGGCAGTGGGGACCCGCGGGGTTCCTGTCATTTGAGACTATGGACGGCTGGACGGTTATCGCAAAACCCAAAGCGTGCCGCAACCACAAACTCACCCCATGAATCGGCTCGCCAGCGTGGCGGGATGCCGGTAGGGTTGCGGGAGGGCCTCATGGATAATGCAAAGACGCTGCTCAAGGTGCTGATGATCGTGTTCGGTTATGCGGGCATCGGACCGCTGCTTGGGTATTGGTTGCGCGGGCGGGATGTGGCGCGGCGGGTGACGCTGGGGTTCATGGCGTGGTGGTTGGTGCGGCCACCCTCGGATTTCACCTTGATGCTGTATTCGATCGAAAAATACCGCGGGCACACCAAAGGCTTCGAGTTCAATCTCATCGAGGGGATCACGCTGGGTTTGGCCTTGTGCGCCTGGTGGGAGCAGCGACGGGACTTTCGGTTCTTGCCGCCGGGCCTGTGGGCGTGGTTGTTGTTTGTGGGGGTGGGAGCGCTGTCGGTGGCGGGGGCGATGAATCCAACCTATGCGCTGATGCCGGTGTTCAAATTCCTCAAGATGGGCATGATTTTTGTGGGGGTATTTGCCGCGCTGCATGACGAGCGGGACGTGATGGCGGTGATGCGTGGTTTCGCGATCGCGCTGATCGTGCAAGTGATATACTGTTTGTGGAGGCGCTATGTGATGGGAGGCTTCCGGGTGATGGGATGGTTCGAGCACCAGAACCCGATGGCGATGTGGTCGTATATGATCGCCATGCCGATTTTGGGACTGGCACTTTCCAAGCAGACCTCGCCGCGGGACATGAGTCTGTTTTTTGCGGCGTTTGGAGCGGCGGGATTGGTGGTGGTGTTATCAGTATCACGGGCGGCGCTGGCGGCGTTCGGGGTGGGCACGGTGTTGGTGATGGCGGGTTCGTACGTGCAGGGCATCACCGTGCGGCGGGTGGCGCTAGGTGTGTTAGGGGCAGCGTGCGGGGCGCTGGTGCTCATCAAGGCGGCAGATACCTTCATGGCGCGGATGGGCAATGACAGCTCACCCAAGAACGATCTGCGCTTCGCGCTCAACCAGCAGGCGGCGGCGATGCACCGGGACCATCCGCTGGTGGGGATTGGCTGGAACAACTACGGCTTGGCTAACAGCAGACCGCAGGGCTTGAAATACTCGCAGGTGCTGGAGCACTGGGAGGAAAACCGCGGGCGGCGGATCTACCCGGAGAAATACATGGCCAATCCGCTAACGGAAAGTTTGTACTGGTTGTTGCTGGCGGAGAACGGGACCTTGGGCCTCGCGGCGTTCCTGTTTTTCGCGGCGCTCACCTTGTGGCATGGCCTGCGTGCCACCCAGCACTTCTGGAAATCCCCGCTCGGGCTGGTCCTCTACGGCGTGACGGTGGCACTCGCCATCAGCTATTTCCACGGCCAGGTCGAGCGCGTGCTCACCCAAACCAAGAACCTGACGACCTGGGTGATGTTGTGCGCGATGCTGGCACGCGCCGAGTGGTGGCGGCGCCAGGAGCGAGCGCAACGCATGGCGGCGCGGTCATCCGAGACTTGAGATTCGGTTTGGGCTCCTGGGGTGGGATGGCTCAAGTGCTGAAGGCGGGCACGGATTTTTCCCACTCCCTGATGGCGCTGAGGCTGCGTTGCCAGAGGTCTTGGAGTTCCGCATGGAGCGGAGTGGCGTGCTCGGGGGCGGCGTCTCCTTCCTGCTGCTCCAACTCGGCGAGCCTGGCGGTCATGGCGACACAGCCGAAACACGCGAGGATGCCCTTGAGCGAGTGTGCGCGGCGTTTGCAGGCGGCAGTGTCGCCAGCCTGGATGACGGCGCGGAGGTGTTCCAGTGAGGCGGGCACGTCGCGGATCAGATCGCCGAGAATATCGTGGTAGGCCACGCTGCCAAGGTCGATGAAGGTATCGAGTTGCCGGGTATCGATGAGCGCGGATTCGGCGATGGGAGCGGGTATGGTGGAATTCATGGCGGCTGGCTGGGGGACGGGTTCGGGCGGGCGTTGCAGGGCGCTGGTGAGTTTGGCTAACATTTCGCGAAGGCGGTCCAGGGTGATCGGTTTGGAGAGATAATCATCCATGCCTGCGGCGATCGCGGCATCGCGGTCCTCTTGAAATGCGTTGGCCGTTAGAGCGACGATGGAAGGCCGTTGCGCGAGGTCCAAATCACGGATTTTGCGGCTGGCTTCGAGTCCATCCATGACCGGCATTTGCAGGTCGAGGATGATGACGTCGTAGCGGTTCGCGCGGGCGGCCTCGAGCGCTTCCCGGCCATTGGCGACGATATCCGCCGCAATCCCGAGGCGCTGCAGGAGCAGGCGGATGATCTTCTGGTTGTTAGGATTGTCTTCGGCGACGAGGGTACGGAGCTTGGCGATCCGTGCGGGTTCGCCTTCGTCTGCGGGACGGGCGGTGGGTGCGGTCGCGGGTTGCCGTGCTGAACTCAGGGTGAGGGCGACCCGGAAGGTGGAGCCCTGGCCGGGAGTGCTGTGGACGGTGATGTCTCCGCCCATGACTGCGGCAAGACGTTTGCTGATGGCCAGACCCAGCCCCGAGCCACCGAAGCGGCGGGTGCTGGATGAATCCACCTGGACGAAGGGGACGAAGAGGCGCTCGATGGCATCCGGCGCAATGCCGATGCCGGAATCCTTGACTTCGAAGGTGAGGTGCCAGGGACCCGCGGCGTGCTGCTGGCCATCCACCCTCAGGCTGATGCAACCCGCAGGCGTGAATTTGACGGCATTGCTGAGCAGATTGACCAGGATTTGCCGGATGCGGGCGCGGTCCCCCTCGACTTGGCTAGGGAGCTGCGGAGCGAGTTGGCAGCTCAGCTCGAGGTGTTTGCCCATGGCGCCGGGGCGGACGACGTCGAAGGCCTCGCGGCAGAGGTCGGCAAGGATGAAGGGTGCCGCCTCGAGGTCGATGCTGCCACTCTCGATGCGGGAGTAGTCCAGGAGGTCCGTGATGAGTTCGAGGAGGAAATTGCTGGAATTGAGGATGGTGTCGGCGAAGTCCTGTTGTTGGGCATTGAGGGGGGTGGTTTCAAGGAGGGAGGCCATGCCGATGACCGCGTTGAGCGGAGTGCGAATCTCATGGCTCATGGTGGCGAGGAAGGTGCTCTTGGCACGGTTGGCGGCTTCGGCGGCGAGGGCGGCGTGGTGAGCTTCATCGCGGGCGAGCACGAGTGCATCGGCTTCGTTTTGGACGACTTGGCGGAGCCCGATATTGGCGGCGGCTGAGCGCAGGATGGAGATTTCCCAACTTTCCCAGAGGCGGTCTTCGTGGCAGGCATCGAAGCCCATGAAACCGGTGAGTTGCTCGCCAGTGAAAATCGGGACGACGGCGAGCGAGCGGATTTCCTGGGCGATGAGCATCGCTTGCTCGGCTATCGGAAAGTCCGGCACGGTGCCGCTGATGACGTGGCCGGCGTGCAGCTCGGGGAGCCAGCGGCCGTAGCCGTTTTCGTGGAACGAGAAATTCTGGAGGGCGGGATTTTGGAGTTGCGGGGTGGCGGCCCCGGAGTTCCATTCGGCGGTCTGGCTCATGGCGGGGGTGCCGAGCACCGGGTGCGGATGGATGTGGAAGATGTAGCAGCGATCGGCGTTGGCGGCGGAGCCCAGCGCGGCGAGGATTTCACCCCACACGGTGGACTCGAGGCGGCTGGAGAGGAGTTTGCCGCTGGTGGCGGCGACGGCTTCCAGGAGCTTGCTGGACCGGCGGGTCTGGGTGACGTCCCGCTCGATGGCCATGAAGCCGGTTAGGGTGCCGTTCTTATCGACGAGCGGCTGGCATTCGATATGCACGATATAGGCATGGCCGCTTTTGCCATAGTTGATGATTTCGGATTCAAAGCCGAGGCCGGCTTGGATGCAAGCCCGCATGCGGGCACGCTCGGTGGGGTTATCGCCCGGGTGTTGGAGCACGCTGCCGGGGGATTTTCCCACGACCTCCTCCTTGCTGTAGCCGCTGATTTTGGTGAACCCTTCGTTGACCCACTCGATCATCCCTGCGGTATCGGTGATGACCACGGCATTGTCGGTGCGCCTGGCGACGAGCGCGAGACGATCCGCCTCGGCGCGACTGCGGAGCAGGTTCAGTTCCGCATCCTTGGTGGCAATGTGAAATCCGAACAAGGTGAGGAGCAGCAACGCGACGGAACAAGTCACGACCATGACGGCCAGCCGTCTGGCGGCAAGCGGTTGCAGCCACTTGGCGGCCGGATAGTCAATGCCTAACAGCGCGACGACTTTCCGGTCCTGATCGCGGATGGGAACACAAGCCGCGAACCAAACACCCCATTCGTCGCGGTCAGGGCCATTGAAAGTGGATGCCCCGGCGAGTTCAGGCAGCCACTTTTCCGGATAGTCTTTGACGGGTTCGCCGGGCGGCGAGAAGGTTTCCTGAGCGGCGGGATCTTCCGCATCCACGAGGAAGACGAGGCGTTGGTTGCGGAAGCCGAGAACATAGGTGAAACGGACTCCGGGCATGGCCTCCCGCACTTGCAGCAGCTTGGTACGCAGGGAGCTATAGTTCGCACTGGCGACTTCTTGCGGGAGTCCTTGGAGTTGTTTGATCTGGCTGGGATTGAGGTTGTTGGCCCCGAGGTGCAGGGCACTGAGGAGCGTGGTGCTTCGTTCCTGTTGGGCTTGCTCTCCGAGCCAATGGGCGAGCCACGCGCCGTTGGCGCAAGTAAAGACCGCGGCCGCAAGGATGACGGCGGTGACGATGCGGCGGCGGCGGACCAGGTGGCCGGGAAGCTGGTCGTGGTTTGCCTGATAGATGGGCCACCAGAGGAGCCAACAAAAGACGAGACTGCACAGCGTGGCAGCAGCAAGGGTGCCGAGAAACGCGATTCTGGCCGGGGAGGGACCTTGGCCGTTGAGGTCGTAGCAGCATGCCACGGCATCCGGCAGCAGGCAAATTGCGACGATGGCAGTGAGCAGCAGTGCCATGACCCACGGGCGGCTGGCTTTGCCGGTCGCGAACCGGCCTTGGCCGAACCGGGCGATTTTCCATGCCCCGGCGAAGGTCACCGCGAGCAGCGGGGCGATGAAACCCGCGGCGTTGGGATGGGCCAGGCCGGTGCCAAAAGTGAGCGCAAACAGAACCACCGTGGCCGCACCTTTGACCAGGCGTGCAGACCGGCTGCCGTGGAGCATGGGTGACAGGCAGAACCCGAGCATGGAGGCGGCAAACCCCGCTCCCAACAAGGCATGGACCAGGATGGCCGAGCCATGCATGTCCATGGCGAATACCAGAATGCCAAACCAGACTTTGAGGCCGAGGGCGGTGAGCGCGAGCGCAAGCAGCGGCCAGCGCGAGAACTGCCGGTCCTCACGAAAGAGAAACAGACAGCCCGCCGCTGCGGCCAACAGGAATAATCCGGTCAAAAATAGGAGGTAGTCCATGAGTGATAGAGGGAGCTGGCAGGAGCCATCCGCTTAGTGGAAACCAAGCGCTGGCAGCAGGATTTGGCGCACCCGGTCCCAATGGATCGGCTCGTCAGGCAGACTCCTGAGGCTGACCAAAACGGGCTCGGCTCCGCTGCGGCCGAGTGTCGCGCGGCGGCGGCTGGTGGCGAGCCAATACTCGACGGGTGAGATGAACTGATGCTTGCCATCATCGAAAAACCACAGGGCTTCCGTGCGTTTGGCGTCCTTGGTGAGGGCAACCCAAGACTGCCGAGAATCCAGCCGCAGGCAAACCCACTGGCCCCGAGGCTGGCGAAAACCCGTTGCCGGCTTGACCACAACTCATTCCCCGGCCGCCACGGCCGACCCAGGAAGTACGCCAATGGCAGCCCGAGCGCGAGCGGCAAGGTGTCCGCAGGGGCGGCCAGCCAGTGCCAATCCCGCGCCCAGATCAGGCCGGCGGCGAGCCCGAGCCCGAGCCCACCGAGCCACCTCTGACGCCTGCGTTTCATGGGTTTTTCAGCTTTGCGGCGCTGTCGATTGCGAGGAGATTCCGGCGGAAGGCAGGTTGTTCGGGAAACCGCTGGGCCAGCTTCGCGGTCCACTTCCAGGCTTGGTCGAAATCACCGGCGGCGAAGGCTTCCTTGGAAAGAAAAATCATGGCGTCCGCAGACTGCTCGCCGAGTTCCTGATAGATGCGGAGGGTCTCCGCGCGGGTGCCCTCGGCGAGGGCGATCCGGGCAAGGATTTCCCGGCCCGGCACGCTGGCCGCGAGGGTGGGTGCGGCCAGTGTGAGTTGGCGGGCCTTGGCGGAGTTGCCGCGGTCGAGTTCCGCGAGGGCCAGCGTCCATGACGCGCGGCTGGCGTGGGGGGAGGTGCCGGCTGCGAGCGTGTGGAGGACGGCCAGGCCGCGGTCCACGGCCCCGGAGTTGAGCAGGAGTTCGCCGAGGAGAAATCAAGGGAGGTTCCGGCTTTGAAGGTGCCGAGATCCACGAAGTCACCCGCGACCAAGGGCTCGCTGGAGGTGCGGACGGGTGAACCGCTGCCCGCGAAACCCGCCGCGCTTGAGGCGTTGGGAAAAATCAAGGCGGCATCCGGGCTGAGGGGACCGCCGCCGGTGGTGGAGATCCCGAGGGTGTTCTGGTAGCCGGCACCCTCACCCAGAAAATACACCCGCGCGGTGGCATCAAAACCAAGCACCAACTTCGACGGATCCAACGAAATGGCGGCGAGGTCCGCGGCTGACTTGCTCTTGTATTCGGGCAGGACTTGCTTCACCGTGGCAAGCATGCCAGGCAGCACGTCGGTTTGGAAGGCCTTGGCCGCAGCGTCCGAACCGGCAACCTGGACGGGTGCGACGATGTCCAAGCTGTACGGGCGGGCGGCCGATTGCACGGGACTTGCCTGTTGGGCAGCGGCGCCCACCGCCAGACCTAACAAAATCGCCGGAGTGAGGAAACAGCATCGTTGGTCCATGACCCCGCAAGGGTGGCTCATCCTCGGTTGAAGTCAACCCGAAAATTGCTGAAAAATGGCCTGATGATGCCCAGACGGCTAGCTTGCCAGGCACGCCGCGAGCAACTCGGCGTGCTCGGTTTCAGACAGCGGTGAATGCACCCGGCGCGTCGCCCATTGCCGCTGTGGCTCGACGAAACGCGCGTGCATCGGCTGCACCTGATTGGCGAATTGCCGCATCACGGATGCCACGGTGCGCCCGCGCGTCAGCACATCCCGCTCGATCCGCCGCCGCATGCGTTCCTCCTCCGGACAATCGACAAACACGCTGAACGCAATCTTCTCCCGCAGCCACGCATGATGCAGCAGCCACAGCCCGTC
This sequence comes from Verrucomicrobiota bacterium, assembly GCA_026397725.1. Classification (GTDB taxonomy): domain Bacteria; phylum Verrucomicrobiota; class Verrucomicrobiia; order Verrucomicrobiales; family Akkermansiaceae; genus Luteolibacter. The sequence continues at coordinate 25,256 of JAPLUI010000380.1, forward strand.
AAGCACGATCACCCGCGCCGTCGCAAAATACCGCGTCTCCGCCTGGCGCGTGTGCGTCGCAAAATCGTAAATCGGAAGTTGTGCCGCCGTCCCGCCCTCCAGGCCCTCCAGCACCTCGCGCAACGTGTTCCAATCAATCGCCGCTGGGTCGTCAAAATTCACCTCCTCCCGTGCCGCTGCCGGCAAATGCCCCAGATCGTGGTAAAAATCATCCAAACTCAGCAGCCCGACCTCGGGACCAAGCCCGGCGAGCAGTTGCGCTGCCAGCCAGCTTTTGCCGGAGCCGCTGCCACCTACCAGTGCGATGAATCGGGAATGGCTCATGGGGGACAGGCGTTTAGGGTTGGCCGAGGGGGATGGTGATGACGGGCGGCAGCTTGCTGCCGGCGACGCGGTTGCCCTCGGTGGCGGAGATGCTGCGGGCGGCATCCTTGAAGACGAGCTGCACGGTGGCTTCGAGCAGCCCCAGCGGCCGCCGCGGAATCCACACGATGTCGCCGGGTTGCAGCAGCACATTGGTGGCCTGGCCGGTGAGGATGGCCTTGAGATTCACAATCGCCGCGCGGGGCTGCTTCAGGGTGCCCCGCACAATGACCACTTCGTTCAGATAGGCGTCTTTGGCCGGGCCTTTGCCCTGCGCGATGCAGTCCACCAAGGTGAGGCTGTCGCGGTAGCCCACCGCTTGCGGCGTGGCGACCGCCCCGAGCAGCAGCACGGTGGAGGACGCGGAGGACGGCAGATAGATGAGATCGTTGTTACGCAGATAGATGTTTTGGGACGTGTCGCCCGCCCGGATGAGTTTCTCGAAATTCACCGGCAAGAGGTCCCCGTTGCGAATGACAATGCTGTTAGACAGGTCGGCGAGTTCCTGCGTGGTGCCGGAAAAGCGCGACGTGAAGAGCCCGCCGGACTCCGAGATGGCTTCCAGCAGGGTGGTCGGCTGGCGCAGCGGGAAAATCCCGGGTTTGAAGACGCGGCCAAGAATCCAGTAGCGGCGCGAGCGGACTTCCACGAGGCTGACATTGACGAGGGGGTTGGCATAATCCCGCGAGAGGGCGGCAGTGAGTTGCTTGGCGAACTCCGCCTGGGTGAGACCTTCCGCCCGCAAGCCGCCGGCGAGGTTGTAGTAAACCATGCCATCCGGCATCACGAAGGTGCGGGCGAGGGTGCCGCGAACCTCCGCGATCTCGATTTCCACGACGTCGCCGGGCCCGAGAATGTAGGGCTCCGCAGGCGGAATCAGGAGTTTGGGATCGAGGGCACGCTTGATGCTGACGTTGGTGAACGTGAGGTTTCTGACGGTTTGGTTGGTCTTGCGCGGATCAAATTGGGGTTGGGGAACGAGCTGTTGGCAGGCACTGCCTAACAGGCAAAGGCCGAGACCTGCAAACTGCATCCGGAGTGGGCGGAACATCAGGGTTATGGATTGACTTGGAGATTGACCCAACTGGAGGTGGCACTCGTGACAAAGGCCGCCAGGGCAACCTGGAGGATGTCCTCTGCCACCGTCCACGGCCGGTCGGCAATGTACACAATATCCTTGGGCTCCAGCTTGAAATCCTTTTCCTTGGCCGCGAGGACCTTCTTCACATTGACCACATGGGTCTGCGGTGCCGTAAAGCTGCCGCGGATCACCAGCACGCGATCCGTCCAGGCACGCTCGGTAAACCCGCTGCGGCGCGTGATCGCGGCGACCACGGAGGCATCCGGCGTGAGGCCCTGGACACCGGGGGACGCCACGGCGCCCAGCACATAGTAATCGTTGGAGATGTTGGAGGCGATGTAGATGTAATCGTTCGGCTCGATCTCAATGTTGAAGCTCATGTCGCCCTCGTGCAGGAGTCGGCGAAAGTCCACCGCCAGCCGCCGGCCGTTGCGTGAAACAAAGGATCGCTCCAGATCGGCGAGTTCGATGGTGTTGGCCTCGAAGAGCCCCGTTTCGAGCCCGCCGGCATTGGCAATGGCTTCGACCAAGGTGATCGGGCGTTCGAGGGTGACCACGCCCCGGTTGACCACCTTGCCGAGGATGGTGAAGCGTTTGGAGGCGACTTCCTGGGGCGTGATGATGACCCGTGGCGAGCGGAAATGGGGGGCGAGGCCCTTTTCGATGGCGAGGCGGGCCTCGTCAATGGTGAGGCCGGAGACCTTGATGTTTTGGGCTTGGAGATAGCTGACGGTGCCGTCGGGGGCGATGCGGAATCCCGGCCGGTCGAGTTCCGGGCGGCCGAAGAGCGCAAAGTTGATCACGTCGCCCGGTCCGAGTTCAAAGCGCTTGCGCCAGGACTCGGGAGCCGTGGGTCCTTGGTTGCCGGGCACCGCGTGAGCCGCAGGATTCTTGGCAGGGCCCTCCGGGGCGGCCGCTTGGCCAGGCAGCGGGACCAGGCTGCAAACCTGGAGCATGAGGAGCGGACGCAATCGTTTCATGGCGTGGGAAGTTTGGAAAACCGTTTGGCCAGGAGGCCGGAGATGACGTCGGCCGCCTTGCGGATGCGATTGGCGGGGCGCTCGGTCCAGCCGATGGTGCCGTCGCACCGCGGAAGATAGGCGTCCGTCAGGGAACGGAGGCGGGCCGCGCGGCGGAGCGCTTCCCGCTGGCCGGTGACGGCGGCCATCCAGAAATCCACCGGCGCGAGGAATTTCCGGGTCTCGCCCTGAGGCAGGCGGGCGGCGCGGAGGAAGGTTGCCGCGATGGGCCGGGATGGCGGGACGTTCGAGGGCGGCTCGACCAGCCATTCCATGGCGGGCGGGCAGGCGGCCTCACCCCAGAGGGAGTCCGGGGTGAGGTCGTGGATGCGGAGGGATTTTCCGGTGTCCTCGTGAGCGGCGGCGGCGAGCATGGTCCAGAGGCAGCGTTCGTCGGCGGGCTCCAGTGCGGCCGCCCAGCACAGGATGCGCTTGGGAGGGGTGAGGCGGGGTGCCAGGTGGGTGATCCACAAGTGCTCGACGGCAGCCTGGGCATCCTCGTCACGGGTGGTGGGAATGCAGGCCAGGAGGGGCGCGCGGGTTGCGGCGCAGCATTCGAGGATGGAGCGTCGCGACGTGCGTTGGGTGAAGAGGAGCGTGAGCAGCACGGCAAGGCCGGCCCCGAGCATCCCGCCGCCGACTCCCAGGATCACCGGCTTCATCAGCAGGGATGAGGGCACGATGCTGCGGGGGTCCGGCGCTTGGAAGACCTGCCAATAGCCCGGTGCCCCGGACGCGAAAATTTCGGCTTCCCTGAGGCGGTTGCTCATCAGGGAAAGGCCGCCCCGGATCGCGTCGCGTTTCTCTTTCATGGCCTCGTATGAGCTGACGATTGCCGGAAATTCTTCGATTCGGGCGAGGGCGGTGGCATTGAGTTTTTCGAGGGCCTGAATCTTGCTGGTGGCTTCCAGGTGTTCGTTGCGAAGGGTGAGAATGGACAGATAGAGTTGGTTGCCAAGCGGGGTTCCGGTGTAGGAATCGAGGTCCGTGTCGCCCGTGGCGTTGAGTTTCTCAATTTGCCCGCCAAGGTATTCGATGCTTTGCAGCTTCGCCTGCACCAGCGGATTGGCGTCGGTGTAGGTGGCGCGGAGGTTGGCGAGTTCTTCCTTGGCGGTTCTGAGCTGCAATTCAAGCGGGCTTTGCCGATGAATCTGTGCGGTGAGGTTTTTCAGTTGCTCCGCTTTCGCGGTGGCCGTGGTGCGGGCGGTTTCCAGTTCGAGTTCGATTTGGGCGAGTTTGGCGAGGGCGGCGGCCACCTGGGCTTCCCCGCCGAGGTAGTCCTTATCCTTGGAGAAATTGAGGATTTCCAGATTGGTCTTGCTGAGTTCTAGCTCCAGATCGGTGACTTCCTTTTGCAGAATGAGCCGCACTTCGCGAGCCTCGGTCTGTTGCAGGCGCTGGGTGTAGGCGTTGATTTCCTCGGCCCAGATGGTGCTGAAGGCAACGGCGTCCGCAGCGCTGATGGGCGAGTGGTACGTGATGTAGAAGATGTCGGTGCCTTCGAGTTGCTTGGCTTCGACGAGCGTGCGGATCCGGTTGGGATCGGTGCCGTTGGCGGAACGCCTGAGTGCCAGATCAAGGGGTTCGCTGGCGAGGAGCGTGGCGTGGAGCGTGGCATCGTTGAGGTCCACCGGCCGGTAGGCCTGGCCGACTTCCGAGGTCTGGACGGTGTGCGGAACCCGCCGCTTGAGCAGCGAGACGGAGAGGGTGAACGATGGGTGCGTGAGGCGCATGCCCACCAGACTGCCGAGGCTGCCTGCCACGAGCATCCCGATCACAATCCACGGCCAGCGGGAAAGCACCCCGGCGAGCAGGCGCACCGGGTCAAAGGGCAGGGGAAACCCGAACCGGGGACTCGCCTTCAAGGCCACAGGACCGGCGTCCGGCGTGGGGACCTCGCCGGTTGCGGAATTCAATCCCGAGGGAGCATCAAGCGGGGAATGAACGGTCATCGTGCGGATGGACTGAGGAAGATGCGGCAGGTCAGCGGGCCTTGGCAAGCCCGAAAGAACTCAGGCACGGCCTGCGAGGCTGCGGAGCGTGGCGGAAAATGTCTGGCGGAAGGACGCGAGCGACATGGTGTTGCGGACTCGTGCGATGAGGTCGGCACCGGGCTTGGGCCGGCCTTGCGCGATGAAGCCCGCCAGCGCGGCGGCCAGCGCGGCCGGGTCGTCGGGGCAGAACCGCCACTCCGGCGGCAGCACATCCCGCATGCCATCGCGGTCACTGGCCAGCACGGCGGTGCCCGAGGCAAGCGCTTCTAACATGACCAGCGGCAGGCCCTCGTAGCGGGATGGAATGACCAAGGCGTCGAGCGCCTGATAGAGGCAGGCCGGATCGCACCACGGGAGGACGCTGGCGGAGAGGTGGTGCTGCCGGATGAGCGCTTGCAGTGGCGCGACGTCAGGTCCCTCGCCGGCAAAGACCAGGTGGCAGGATTCCCCGAGCGCGGGAACCGTGGTAAGGGCCTGGATGAGGAGCTGTTGTTGCTTCTGCCGGAACTCGATGCGGCCAATCATGCCGAGCAGGATTTTGTCCGGCGGCAGTTCGAGCTGGCGGCAGGCCGCAGCCGCGTCGCCGGGGCGAAAGCGGGAGGTATCGACGCCGTTGTAAACAATGTGGATGGGAGCGGTGGCACCCCGCAGTCTGAGGAGTCTGGCCATTTCATCGGTGATGGTGATGAACGAATCCGGAAGTCTGAACAGACGGCTGGCAAACACATCGCGCAGCGCCCCTAACCGGGCACCCATGGCCGCGTTGGAATGCGGCACCGGAAGGTAGCTGGTAACCGGAATTGCCGCGCTGCGGGCGGCCTGCAGCGCGAGCGAGGAGTGCTCGATGTTGCCTTGGATGGCGACCACCAGGGACGGCCGGAGCTGGCGGAAGCGCGTGGCGAGGGTCCGGATGCGGGAAGCTTGCAGTTGGTTGCGGAGAGCCTCGAATTTTGAGGAATGATAGCTGAGCGTTTCGAGCCTCAGATGGGGGTGGGCGGCGGCGCTGGCGGCTACCTTGGCGCAAAGTTTCTCATTGGCGGCGGCGGCGAGAAAACTGACCGGTTCCGGGAACTCCGCCAAGACCGCCTCGAGACCTAACAAAGCCATCACCTCGTGGCCGCCGAACACCGGACTGTCGTCATAGAAAAGCAGGCTCATGATGTTAGAGAGGCGAGCAGGAAGGCCTCGATTTGGCGGCTGATCGGTTCGAGGTCGAAGCGGGTGCGGACTTCCTCGAGGCCACTGGCGGCGAGTGTCGCACGCAGTTGCGGGGCGGCGGCGAGTTCGGCGATGCGGGTGGCATAGAGGTCGGGGTTGGCGGCGGCGGCGACGAGGCAATTGCTGCCGTGGCGTGCCAATTCCGCTTGGCCGCCATCGAGCGAAGTGACCACCGGCAGACCGGACGCCATGGCTTCGAGCGGCGTGAGCGCGAAGGGCTCCCCCCAATTGGAAGTGAAAAGCAGGGCGTCGTATTGGGCATAGAGCCGGCGCATTTCCGCCGCCGGCGCCACTTTCCGCTGGACGTGCCCGGTGAGCCCGAGGGCGTGGATCTCGGCCTCGACCCGGGCGAGGAAAGCGGGCTCGCCGTGACCATAGAGATCAAGCGTGAGGTGGCTCAGGCCGGCCCGCCGGGCGGCGGCCAGGGCGCGAACTGCGGTGAGCGGGTCCTTGTCCTCGGCCAGCCGCCCGACCCACAGGAGTTTCTCAAAGCGCGTGTGATCCGGCTTGATGGAAAAGGCGGCGGTGTCGATGCCGCAATGGATCACGTCGGCGTGCGCCACGGGCCAGCCCCTGGACGCGGTTAGATCGCGCATGAAGGCACTGCAAAAATAGATGCGCTTGAACTGGAGTTCATCCCAGGAGGCCGTCGGCGTCGCGCGATCCAGGCGGCGGCGGAGGCCGAGGATTTCGAGGGTCTTGCGGGCGCCGGTCCGGGCGCTGGAGCCGGGGGCGTTCCACCAGGACAGCCACACGTCGGCCCGCAGGCTGCGGGCGATCCAATGGTCGGAGATGTCATAGACCACGGGCAGGCCGCTGAGTTCGAGCCGCCGCAGCAGCGACTTGGAAATTCCGCCCATGTTCCAGACGTGGATGAGTTCGGGACGCACGGCGGCGAGTTCCCGCCGGAGGGCTTCATGATTGTGCTTTTCCAGGGCGTGCAGCCGATGGATCGGCAACCAGGGATGTCCGTACATGCCGTGGATTTTCAACTTCCGGGAAACCGTTGGTTCGTCCGCGGCGGCGCGGCCGGGGAGGTGGTGGTCGGAGGTGAGGACGTGGACCGTATGGCCGAACGCCTGGAGCCTGTCACAGGCGTCGCGGCAGCGGAGTTCATAGCCACCGATTTCGTGGGGCGGATAGAGATTGGAGATGGCGAGGATTTTCATGGGTCAGGGGGCTGGGGGGTGGCGTCCGCAGTGGTCGCCGGCACGCCGGCCCAACCGTTGGGCAAGGCGGACTGCGGTGGCATGGGGGAGCCCGCCGAGGCGGTGGTTCCTGAGGCACCACTTGGCATCGCGGAACGCGTCGGCGGCCCAGCCGGGAAGGACCGCCGTCCGCAGGTCGCTGGTGCCGGCGGCGGCCATTGCCTTGGCATCCCCGAAGGCCCGCCGGTAGGCCTGTCGCAAAGTGTAGTTATGGGAATGCGTGACCACCGAGTCCGGCGCGTAAAGGATCTCAAGTCCCTGGCGGGCCAGGCGGCGGGTCCATTCGTCATCTTCGGCATACTGCAGGTCCTCGCGGATCGGATGCGCCTCCAACACCGAGCGATGCGTGACGGAACTGACCATGCTGAAGAAATGATCCCAGTTGACGGAATCCCGGTTCGCGCCGAAGCAGCGGTCGTAGTCATGCGCAAACACCGCCTGGCAGTTCGGCCGCGCAAGCTGACGGGAAAACGCGGCCCCAAACCGGGGCCTGCCGAGGCCCGCCGCCACCAGCGTGCTCAGCCAGTTGGCACCAACGGGGGTGGCATCGGCATTCAGATAGATGAGCCAGTCATGCGAGGCCTCGCGGGCACCCTGGTTGAGCACGGTGCCGGGGACATAGCTGCCAAGCGGGATTTGGATGAGTTTGGCCGGCGCGGCCTGCCGGATGATTTCGAGCGAGCCGTCGCTGGAGCCGGAATCAATCACGATGAGTTCAATCTCACCCGCAAAGTCCTGCGCGAAAACCTGGCGAATGGTCTCACCGATGGCCCAGGCCTCGTTGAAGCTGCGCATGATCACGGAAACGGCTGGCGGCATGGCTGTCATCGGTGGCGGGATTCCGTTAGTTGATAGATCTCCTCCAGCCGGGCGGTGACCGCCTGCCAGGTGTAGTGGCGGAGCATCTTCGCGTGGCCGGCGGTGGCGAGGGCTTGGCGGAGGCCGGGCGCGTCGGCGAGGCGGGCGAGCGCGGCGCTCAGGGCGGCGGCGTCGCCGGCGGGGAAATGCAGGCCGTCCTGCTCGTGGGCGACGAGTTTGCGCAGGCCGCCTATGTTAGATGCGATGACGGGCAGGCCGGCGGCCCAGGCTTCGAGGATGACGATGCCGAACGGCTCGTGGCGCGAGGGCAGGACAAAGGCGTCAAGGGCGGTGAGGAGGTCGCGGTGGAGCGTGGATTCCGCCACGACGGCAGGGTGGAGGGTGACGCGGGATTCGAGCGCGTGTTGCCGGATGAGCGCCACGATTTCCTGGTGATACGCGGGCGCGGTGACGGGGCCGCCGAGCAGCAGCCGGAACGGGCGCTGCGGCTGGGCGGCAACGAGGGCGGCGAAGGCGGCGACGAGCAGCAGTTGGTTCTTCTGTGGATCGATGCGGCTGAGGCAGCCGAAGGCGATGGCGTGTTCCGGCCAGCCGAGGGCCTGGCGCCCGGCGGCGCGATCCCCATGGGCGAAGGCCTCCGGGGTGACGCCGTTGGGGAGATGATAGACGCGCTCGTGGGCCAGGGCGGCGCGGGCCTTCTCGTATTCGGAGAATCCGACGCAGAGCACGGCGTCCGCTTCATCCAGCAGGTGGCGCGAGCGGAAGATCGCCCCGAAGGGTTTGCCCCACTCGAAGTGGCCTTGCTGAGCCTCGACGACGGCGGCGGCTTCGGCGGGCGGGACATCGAAGACGTTGCCGTGAAGGGTGGCGACAAAGGGCTTGCGGCGGAGGCGGGCGGCGCTTAGGACGGCGCCGCCCATGCGTTTGAGGACGTGGGCGTGATAGATGCGGACGTCGCGGGCGGCCAGCAGATGGCAGAACAGATCGAGCGAGAGCAGGTTGCCGCCTTTCTTGTCGAGGGCGTGGATCGCCGCCGGGGTCAGGCCGAGAAATGGGTAGCAATAGCGGTAGCGGCGGATGGGGATGTTGCGCCAGACTTCGCGCGGGGTCGGCGCGAGAGCCCGCGAGGTATGGATTTCCGGCTGGTAGCCAAGCGCTTGCTGTTGCTTGCAGAGATTGTAGATGACGCTTTCGGTGCCGCCCCATTCGTCAATCGCGAAGCGGCGCGGGATATGGAGGATGCGGGACATGGCAACAAGTTAGGCGTGGGCGGCGGCGAGCATGACGGGAAAAATATCGGTGAGTGCGGCGACGGGCAGGGTTTCGGCATTGGAGAGCCAGGCAGCGGCGCTGTCCGGGTGTTCGGGGGCGTAGCCGTGCATCGCGGTGACCTTGCGTTGGTTGAGGAATGAGGGCACGAACAGCGAACCGGATGGCAGCAGATAGAACAACTCGCCATATTGCCGGTCCGGAAACAGGCAGCCATAACCGGCGAGCCGCTCGTCGCTTAGAATCTCGCCGTCCGCTTGCGTGCTGAGCCAGGCGGTGGCGGCACGCCGGGAGACCTCGTCCGGGAACCAGAAGCGGGCCATGGTGGAATCCCACACGGCGACGTAGTCCCGGCCGTATTTGAGGCCGAGTTTTTCCCAGCGGGGAAGGAGATCGGAGCAGGTGTTCACGTTGGCCATGCCGTGATCGCTGAAGAGGTGGAGGCGCACGTCGCGATAGTGGCGGGAGGCGAGATCGGCGAGGGCCTGGAGTTGGGTGGCGAAGTGCTCGAAGGCGGCCTCGACGGCCGGGTGCTCAACGCCATGCCGGTGCATCACGGCGTCGAGGCGGGCGGTGAACAGATAGAGCAGCTCGACGTCGCCCTTTTCGATTTCGCGGCGGGCGTGGGCGATGTTTTCAGGATCGGGGAGTCGCCAGTTCGAGCGGGCCCAGGGTTTGCCGGATTGCTCCCAGCGCTCGAAAATCGTGGCTTGGCCGCCGTTGATGCCGCCGGGTTCATAGATGTCCAGTTTCTCCGAGTAATCGAGGTAGGGCAACTTCGAGAACGGGACGCTGTAGAGCTGGAAGTAGCCGGTGTAGCCATGGCGGCTGGCGATGAATTTGGAGAGCTGGTTGCGAAGGCGGTGGTGGCCGGCGATGATTTCCGGCAGGCAAGCGAGGTGCCGGAGCTTGGCAAACGGCGATGGCTGCGTGGCTTTGATGAAAAACGAGAAGTGGCGGTGTGCGCTGGGCAGGGCACCGGTGAGGATCGTCGGATCGCAGGTGGAGGAATACCCGAGCAGGGTCTCGCAGCGCCGGCGCAGCGGCAGCAGGTTCTCGGCGAAGCGACGGCGCGAGGCCAGCGCCCAGCCGAGGGCGTCCGCGAAGATGAAGATGTCGATGCGTGGCTTCATGCGCCCTTCGAATCAGTGAGTTGGGTGATGAGGTGAATGAGGCGGATGGGAGAAAACGGTTTCCCGAAGACCTCGCGGGCACCGGCCTGGCGCAGGCTTTCGACCACTTCGAGAGTGGCGCGACCGGTGACAAAGATCACGGGCACATCCTCACAGCCAGGGAGGCTGTGGAGTTCGCGCATGACTTCCGGGCCGTTCAGGTCGGGAAGCTCGAAATCGAGGATCACGAGGTCCGGCCGCTCGTGCCTGGCGCTGTCGAGCACGCCGGCACCGGTGGTGAAGAAGCTGCCGTGGAGGCGATTGCGCTGGAAGTGAAGTTGATAGATCTTGGAAATGACCACGTCATCTTCCGCCACTAGGATTTTTTTCATTTGAGGAGGTCAAGGGTGATGAGGGTGCAATCGTCTTCCAGGTTCAGTCCGCATTGGTTGCGGATGCGGTCACGGAGATGGGTCCATAGCTCCGGCGGCGACGCGGTGCGGTCCTGATCCATGTGTTCGACCAAGCGGTCCCAGCCGAAATTCTGCTCGCGGCGGTCCCACTCGTAGCAGCCGTCGGTGACAAAGACGAGACGTTCGCCGCCCTCCAACGCGACGCGGTCGTTGGCGTAGGTGACGGCGGCGAGGATGCCAAGCGGCGGGCCCGAGGGCTCGAAGAACGTGCGGGAGCCGTCCGCCTTGTAGAAGAATGTCGGGCAATGCCCGGCGCTGGAATGCTCGAGGCTACGGCCGTCCGCAGACACCCGGGCAATGGAACAGGTGAGGAACATGGTGAGATCCCCGAGCTGGGTGCAGAGCGTCTTGTTGATGGTTTCCAGAATGGCGCTCGACGAGGGAAGCTGGAGGGACAGCTCGAAAGCCGTCCTGAAAATGCTGGCGAGCAACGCGGCGGACACGCCTTTGCCCATGACATCGATCATGGCGACCACAAGGTTGCCCGCCGGATCGGTCCTGGCGATGGCGTAGTCACCGGCAATGGTGAGCGAGCTTTCCTGATAGATGGAGACCAGCCACCGGTCCGAGACCGGTGCGGGCAGGATGGGGAGGAGCCCCTTCTGGATTTCAACGGCGATTTCGAGTTCCCGCAAATCCTTCTGTGACTCGTCGCGGAGGTTGGTCAAGTGGGCATTGGCACAGGCGATGCCGCAGAGGTCGGCGAGGGTGCGCAGGGTGCCCAGCGAGCGGCTCTTGCTCTCCACGACGGCGGGTTTGCGCAGGGCAATGAGGGCCCCGAAGTGAAGGCCTCCGGCGATGATGGGAAACACCGATCCCGCACCCACGGAGCGCAGCGCAGTGACGCCAGGGTGTTGGCGGGCAAGATCCGCAAAATCCTCCCAGACGGTTTCGCGGGTGAGGGTGCCGAGACCTCTCAGCGCCGGATCCGAATCCGTTGGATCGAGGAACCAAGCGGCGCTGCCGAGGAGCTTGCGGACGGTGTCCGGAATCGTCGGGGCGGCCTGAAAAAAGATCCGCTCGAGCGGGTGCAGCGAGAGGAATTCATCCAGCGAACTGGTGATGAAATCCCGGAGGTTGCCGCTTTCGATCAGGCTGCCGGTCAGGCGATGGAAGACGGTCAGGCTTTCATAACAGGAGGAGAGTTCTTCGAGCACACTGTCGAGTTCCGGGTTGCTAGGCAGGGGCAGTCCGGCGCTCGGGTAATGCTTCAGCACCTCCAGGCGGAAGCCATCCGGGCCGCGCCACCAGCGGCGTTGGTCGGTGCAGTTGGCGATGATGAAAAGGCCCCGTCCAGAGACCGCCAAGGGGTCTTCCGGGAGGGCGGGCGCAAGCAGCTTGGCGTCCGGGGGCCCCGGCCCGGGGTCCTCGGCGGCGAGGATGATCGCGTTGTGGGCGATGCTCCACTCGATGGTGACGGCTCGGGCGGGGTCGTGCTTCGCGCCATGGGCGATGGCATTGACCACCAACTCCTGGAACACCAGTTTCCAGCCGTCCAAGTCCTCCGCGCTCAGTTCGCCGTTAGAGATCGTGTCGATGAAGCGCTGGCGCAGCGGATCGACTGCGGCAAGATCCGCCGGAATGGTGTAGCGGACGACGCCGCTGGGCGCGGGCAAGAAGGGCTCGGAACTCATGGCAGCGGGCTGGTGCTGGTTAGATCGGCGGCCTTCAGGTTGCGGGTGAAGCGTGACATGGCGGCGAGCAGGGTGGCGGGCGGCAGGGACGCTTGATAGACCGCATGAATGGCCTCCGCCGGGTCCGCCGGCCTGTGGCAGCCTTGGCAATCGGCATAGGAGAACACGCCGATGGGGGCGTGGCGCAACACCTGTTGCCAGTCCGGCTCGAGCGCCTCAAACTGCTCCTTGGTTCTGGGCAGCACGCCGTAGAGCGGGAGTTTTCCTTGCCAGACGAGCGGCAGCCAGGCGGCGCGGTTGCTCAGCCCGGCGGCGGGATCGCCGGGCAGGGTGCGGCCGTCGAAGGTCACCCGGGACCTGGCGGAGGCCCTGGCACCGCCGAGCCGCAGGAACAGATAGAACGCACGCAGCCGGTCTCTGAGCGGGACGTTGGAGGGGGATTTTTCCAGGGTGGCGAGGAGGTGAGGTTCGAGCTGGTCGAGCCTGGCCCGGTGCTTGAGATTGAAGAGGATGCCACGGTCCAGCAGGCAGTTTTCCAAGGCGGTGACCGGGCCGACGAACGAGTGGGCGGCCACCTGCGAGTGCGCAATGCGGTTGGCCCCGGAAATCACCGAGCCTTGGCCAATGACGGCGTAGGGACCGATCTCGCAACCCGGCCCGATGAAGACCTCATCGCCGATGAAATACGGCGGAATCAACTCGGCCTCGGGATGGATCCGGCAAGCGAAACCGATGCTGACCAGCGGGAAATCCGGCTCGCCTGCCATGCGGTCGAGCCAGACCTCTTCCATGGCGGCGGCGCGGGCGAGGAGTTCCCAGCCGCTGGTGGGTGCCGGGGGCGAGGGTTCGCCGGGAAGCCAGTCGGCGTGAAGCGCCCCGGCCGGAGCCGCGGCAGTGGCGGCAATGGCGGTGAATTCGGTTTTGACCGGCCAGAGGGTGGACTCTTCCAGCACGCGGCGGACTGCGGCCGGGCGGTCGGCGGCAAAGACCCGCACGGTGCTGGCGCCTTGGTTCACCGCGTGGTCGAGCCAATGGTGGAGGAGGCATTGGTCGCCGATCGTCCAGAGGCCGAATGGCACGGGCGAGCGGCGGACAGTGTCCAGGCTGCCCCAGTCGGGCAAGACCAATTCAAGGAGTTCGGAAGGCATGATGCGGCGGAGTGACGGGCTTAGTAGGCGCCTTTGCCGAAGATGACGGCGGGCAGGGTCTTGAGCAGGATGACGAGGTCGAAAAGCGCGCTCGAGGAGCGGATGTACTGGAGGTCGAGCCGCACCTGGCCTGCGAAGTCGATGTCCGCGCGACCGCCGATTTGCCAGAGGCAGGTGATGCCGGGTTTCACGCGCAAGCGGCGGAGGTGAGAGGCTTGGTAGGTGGCGACTTCGCGGGGGACCGGCGGGCGCGGGCCGACGAGGGACATGTCGCCGCGGAGGACGTTGTAGAACTGGGGAAACTCATCGATGGAAAGCTTGCGAATCCATTTGCCAACCTTGGTGACCCGCGGGTCGTTCTTCATCTTGAAGGTGACGCCGGCTTGGCCGTGCTGGTTGTCCTGCAGGAGCTGCTCCTTGATTCGATCGGCGTTGACGATCATGGAGCGGAATTTCCACATGCCGAACAGGCGGCCGCCAGCCCCGACGCGTTGCTGGCAGAAAAAGACGGGCCCGCGGTCTTCGAGTTTGATCAGGAGGGCGGTAAGCAGGAAAATCGGCGAGAACAGCCCCAGCGCACCCAGGGCCCCGCCGAGGTCGAGACCTCGCTTCAAAGCCCGCGCCAGCAGAATGGTGCAGCGCCAGATGACGATTTTCCGGCGCGCCCTGTGGCCCCAGCGGGCGATGGTCCCATCCTGCGCGGTTCTTCTCCAGTACTCTGCCGGGTCGATTTTCATTTTTCTTGATTGGTGAACTATGGGCTTGCCTTTGGGAAGCAAACTATGCAAATTGCTGCAAATACTTTTCAAGCTGCTAACGCAATTTGCCTCCGAAAGATGAATCAGCAAACAAAAAAATGATTGTTCAATCAAGACAGGAAAATGATGGTACGGTGGTGTTGACCGTGGTGGTGGATGCGTTGATCGCCTCCCGGGCGGCACAATTCAGAGAGGAAGTGGACCGGGCGATGGTGGCTGCCACCGGGCGGGTGGAGGTGGATTGTTCGCGCTTGGACTTCATCGACAGTTCCGGGGTGGGTGCCTTGCTCCACATGGTCAAATTGCTGCCCGTTGGCCGGCCCCCGGTCCGGCTGACCGGGGTGGGACCCAAGGTGCTGGCAAATCTGGAGTTGATGTGCGTCCACCGGATTTTTGACCTGGTGCCCAGCACCTAGCAGAACCTAGCACCCGCCCGAGCTGATGACCGGACGCTTCTTTGAAGGAAAGCATCCTGAGCTGGAGGCTCGGTTGGAAAGTCATTTGGCGAGGATGCGGGACTCGTTCGCAGCGCAGGGCTGGCAGGGAGCCTTGGTCTTGGGGGGCGGCTATGGCCGCGGTGAGGGCGGGGTGATGCCGGGGCCGGCTGGCGTGTGCTTCTCCAACGATCTCGATTATTTCATGTTTGATGAGGCCCCGGGAACTCCGCGCTTGGTGGCCTGGTGCCGTCAGCTCGAGCGTGCGGAAAGCGAGGCCCTGGGAATCGACGTGGAGATCAAGTGCTTGCGGGCGGACTCGCTGGGCGACCCGAGCCGCTCCATGATGTTCGCGGATCTGGTGGCGGGACATGTGGTGGTGGCGGGCATGGCCGGCTTCCTGGCACAACTGCGCGAGGGCTTGGATTTCTCACGGATTGAGCCCGAGGAGGCGACGCGCTTGCTATGGAACCGGGGCAGTGGCCTGTTTTTTTCCCGTTGCCGCATGGGCCTGGCCGAGGGTCTGCCGTTCGTGATCCGGAATCATGCGAAGTTGAAACTCGCCCTGGGCGACGCGTGGCTCTGCCTGCACGGCCAGTACACCTCAAAATGCCGTGAGCGGGCCGAGCGGCTGGCAACGGCTGACTTGCCGGCCGCACTCGCCCGGCTGCGGCAGTGGCATGCGGAAGGGGTGGCTTTCAAGTTCGATCCGTTCGCCGACGGCCTGACCTGGCCGCAACTCGCGGCCGAATCCCGGCAACTGGGCGAGGCCTGGGGGGACCTGTATTTGGTGATCGAGGCACGGCGCTTGCAGCGGCGCTTGGCCGGATTTGCCGAGTATCTGGCCCTGCCGCGCTTGCTGCCCGGCACTCCGCTCACCAAGAATCTGGCCTTGGCCATGCGCGACAAGTTCAAGCGCGGGGGCTTCCTCCGGCCGCTCGGCGACTACCCCCGTGCGAGCTTGATGCGGGCGCTGCCTTGTTTGTTGGAACTCACCCCCGGTGGGGTCGCCGAAGCCGGGCGGTTTCTGCCACCGCCCTCCGGTGATCCGGCGCGGCTGCAGACCTGGGAGGGGGTTTATTCGAAGTGGTGGGCCCATTACGCATGATCCGATGAAACGCCTGTTGATCTTCCTGCCCTATGTCCCTTATCCCCTGATGAGGGGCACCTATCAACGCGTCTATCACTTGGCCGAGGCCCTGGGCCAGCATTTCGAGATCGATCTTTTCTGCCTTTCGTCGGAGCCGGGCGACGCCGCGCATTTGGCGCGGTTCCAGGGGTTTTGCCGGCGGGTGCGCTTCGAGCCGTTCCAGCACGGGCCGTGGGCGCCTTTTCTAACAGATAGAATCTGGCATCCGCTGCCGGTGACGGTGCGGCATTGGTGGTCGGAGCGGGTGTTGGCGGCGTTCCGTGAGTTCACGGCCGGGCAGGACTACGCCGTGGTGGACTGTTGTGATCTGGTGTTGTGGCCGTACGTCAAGGCCGTGTTTCCGGCACATCGTGCCCGGGTGATGGACCGCAGCCGGGTCGATTGGTTGTTTCAGACCGAGCTGCTGCAGACGCTCAAACCCGGATTTTTCGCCATGCTCAAGGCGCGGGAGAATTTGTTCAAAATCGCCCGGTTGGAGCGGGAGCTGCGGCGGGAACTGGCCTTGATGGTGGTCTGCGGGCCCGATGACAAGACCTTTCTGGAGCACCAGCTCGGGCCGGGCGAGAGGATTTTCGTGCTGCCCAACGGGGCGAATGTCGGATTTTTCAATGCCGACGAATGGCCGGCCCGGCCGACGACAGGGCCGACGGCGTTGTTCTGCGGGGCCTTGGACTACACTCCCAACACGGATGGCCTGGCCTGGTATTTCGCGGCGATCCATCCCCGGGTGATGGCACGCTGTCCGGACTTCAAGGTGATTCTCGTTGGCAAGAATCCCACGCCTGCGGTGCGGTGTTTCGCGACGCTGCCGGGAGTCGAATTCGCCGGCGAGGTCCCGGACGTGCGGCCGTTCTATCAGCAGGCGTGGCTCCAGATCGTGCCGCTGCGGATTGGCGGAGGCACCCGTTTGAAAATCGCCGAAGGCCTGGCCATGGCCAATCCCGTGGTCTCCACGACCTTGGGAGCCCAAGGGCTTGAGTTGCACCACGATGAGCACTTGTTGCTCGCAGACACGCCGGAGGGCTTTGCCGACGCCATGCTCCGGTATGTGAACGACGCCGAGCTGCGCCGCCAGCACGCGGCGGCGGGGCGGGCGAGGATTCTGGAGCTGTACACCTGGGGCGCGCTCGGAACGCGCTTGGCGGAGCGCCTCAACTCACTCACGTTGTCCCAGCCATGCTGACGATGCCACCAGAGCCCCCGCTGACAGTCCTGCTGGGATTGCCGTTTCATGACCTCACGCTCGAGGAAACTCTCGACTATTGCACGTGGGCGATGAACGGCGACCAGAGCCGCTACCTGGTGACGGCGAATGTCGATTTCACCGCCCAAGCCTACGGGGATCCGGACTTGAAGAAAATCGTGTTTTTCGCGGATCGGGTGGTGTGCGACGGGATGCCGCTGGTGTGGCTTTCACGCGTGTTCGGGCACCCGCTGCGCGAGCGCGTCGCGGGCTCGGACCTGGTTCCAAGACTGTTGGAAAGCTGCGGGAACGCAGGCCACGGCGTGTACTTTTTCGGCAGTGATCGGGCGACCTTGGAAGGGGCCAAGGTCATCGTGGAAACGCGCTATCCCGGCCTCCGGGTGGTGGGGATCGACTCGCCTCCCATCGGTGCGGTGATCGAGTGGGACAACGAGGCGCTCTGCGAGAGGATGCGGGCGAGTGCAGCGAGCTTGTTGCTGGTGTGCCTGGGTTGTCCCAAACAGGAACGATGGATTTTCGCCCATCATCGTGAGTCGGGCGTGCCCCTGTGTGTCGGGGTGGGTGCCAGTTTGGACTTCATCACGGGCAAGCAGAAACGGGCGCCGCGCTGGATGCAGAAATCGGGATTGGAATGGTTCTGGAGGATGTCGGGCAGCCCGTCGCGCTTGGTCTCGCGTTACCGCAAGGACCTGGTCTTTCTGGTGCGGGCCGCATGGCAGCAGGCCCGCTCGCAACGACGGCGCAAGCACCTCGTCGAGACCGTTAGGGAGCCAGCGCGGCAAGCGCCGTCGCAGGTGGTTCCGGTCACCCGCATCGTGTGGAGCGGCGACTTGGTGCTGGGCCAGCTTACGGGTGCGCCGGTTCCGGAGAGCGTCGGGACTGCGGTCTTGCTGGACGCCTCGCAGGTGACTCTCATGGATAGCTCCGGGCTGGGCCGGCTTGCCTTGTTGGCCCGGAGGTGCCGGGCGGCGGAGCACTTGCTGCTGGTGCTCCAGCCATCCGCGGCCTTCCGGAAACCGGTTGCCGCGGCTCGCATGGAGTTCCTTTTCCGGCTGGCGGATTCGGAAGCCGCAGCGCTCGCTTTGCTGGCCCAAGACCAGACGTGCGGCGGCGTGCTCAAGGTGGCGGAAAACGGGGTGGTGTGGGTCGCTTTCAACCGGTCCCTGGATGCGCTCTACCATGATGCCATGCTCGCCATCCTCGAGACTGCGATCACCGACTCGGCGGGAATCCGGGTGCTCGTCGTGGATTTGAAAGCGGTGGATTTCATCGACAGCCGGGCGGTGGGCGGCTTGATCCGGGCATGGAAACTGATGTCCGCCAAGGGTGGGCAAATGGTTCTCGCGGGGATCACTCCGGCAGTGCGCGAAATCATCACGCTCCTGCGCTTGGACCAGATCCTGGCGGAGTGGAAAGGAGACCCTCCGGCATGAACGTGCTGCTTTCGGCTGGCATGATTCAGGGCGGACGCTCGGGAGTCGGGCGCTATGTGATCGCGTTGGCCGAGGCCCTGGTCAGGGAGCAACCGACGGTGGACCTCTTCATCGCGGGCCTGGATGCCGACCGCGGCTTGTTTCCGTGGCTGCGAGCGGAGCGGTGGGTTGCCATTCCGGCTAACATGAGTGGCGGGGCCGCGAATCTGTGGTGGCACCAGGTGCGTCTCAACCGGGTGCTTGAGCGCTTGCGGATCGATCTCGTGCACATTCCCAGCTACCGGCGCATGATGTTTCATTGTCGGGTGCCGCAGGTGGCGACGATTCACGATTGCGCTCCATTCATCCTGCGGGAAAAGTACGACCATGCGCGGGGGTTTTTCGGGCGGGTGCTGGTGCCGGTGCTGGCGCGGCGGGTACAGCGGGTGATTGCGGTGAGTGCCACCACGGCCAGGGACGTCGTGCGTTGGATGAAGGTGCCGGCGGCGCGTGTCACCGTGGTTCCGAATGGAATCGATCATCAGGTGTTCCATCCGCCGGACCCGGCGGCGATCACGGAGTTCCGGCGGCGCAAGCACTTGCAGCAACCGTTCTTCCTATATGTGGCCAGGCTCGAGCATCCCGCGAAAAACCATCTGCGCTTGCTCCGGGCCTTCGAAATCCTTGCCGCCGCCGGGGACTTCAGCGGGCACCTGGTCTTGCCGGGGGCCCCGTGGCACGGGTCCGAGGTGGTGCAACGGGCGGTGGCGGACAGTGCGTTCCGGGAGCGCATCCGGCTGGAGGGCTTCGTGGACAATGCCGAGTTGCCCTTGTGGTATGCGGCTGCGGAAGCCCTGGTGTTTCCCTCCCTGATGGAAGGCTTCGGATTGCCCTTGCTGGAATCGCAGGCCTGTGGCACCCGCATCGCGTGTGCGGATGCCACCAGCCTGCCCGAGGTCGCCGGACCGGCCGGGATCCTTTTCAACGGGCTCGACGTGCAGGCCATCGCCGCAGCCATGCGCAGCCTCGCCACCATGCCCGCCGGCGAACGCCGCCAGCGTGAGGCGGATGGCCGCAAGTGGGCGGCGGGCTTCACCTGGTCCGCCCACGCCTCCGCCGCGGCACGGATCTACCGGGAAACGCTCGAAACCCCCACCTGAAGGTTAGAAACACAAGCGATATGGCTGAATGGCAACGCAGGTTCTGGAGCACCACCGCCAGCGGCTATGTGGGAGTGGTGACCCGGATGTTGCTCGGGTTGGTTTTGTTCCGGACCATGTTCCAACAATTCAGCCATGCCGAGTTCGGCTTCTGGGCCTTGTTGTGGTCGTTGTTCGGATACGGCATTCTGCTGGATTTCGGCTTCGGGTTCACCGCCCAAAAGGCCGTCGCGGAAAAATCCGCGATCGGCGATATGGCCGGCCTGAGCAAACTCCTGGCGACGATTCTATGGACCTTCATCGGCATGGCGGTATTGCTGCTGGTGGTGTTCCTTGCCCTCCGCGAGCCGTTCCTGGCCCGCATGGGGGTCTTGGCTGCCGATCGCGAGGAGTTCGGCCGGGCCTATGCCGTGTTCTTCGTCGGCTTGGCCATCATGTTCCCGATGGGCCTGTTTCCCGAAATCCTGCGCGGCTTGCAGCGCATCGATCTGGCCAATTGGGTCGGCACCCTGACCACCTTGCTCAATTTCGGCTTCCTGTACTGGGGCCTAACCGCACATTGGAGTCTCGCCCTGCTCATGGGCATCAGCGTGACCACCAGCGTCTTGCCAAACCTGGTTGCCGCAGTGCTCGCCATCCAGCGCCTGCCCGGCATTTCCTTTTCCCCAAAGGGCTTCGAGTGGCGCTCGGTGAGGGCTCAGATGGGATTCTCGCTCACGGCGTATCTGATCACTTTCAGCAACATGCTGCTGGCCAAGAGCGATCAATTGGTGATCTCGCTGACCCTCGGGGTGGCGCTGGTGACCATCTATCAGGCCGGCTACAAAATGGGCGAGATGCTCGGCTTGTTCAGCGTCCAACTCCAGCAGGTGCTCTCGCCTGCGGCGGCGGCGCTGCATGCCCGCGGCGACGAGTCCGGCCTCAGGGATCTGCTGCTGCGGAGTTCGCGGCTCACCTGGTTGCTGGTCACCCCTTGTTACCTCCTGTCCGCCGTTTACCTGGAGCCGCTCATCCGCTTGCTTACGGGCATGGCCGGGGTGCCACGGAACACCTGGTGGATCGGCCAGGCGCTGTTGTTAGCGGTGTACAGTTCGCAACTGACCAACAGTTGCTCGAAGCGGGTGCTGATGATGAGCGGGGACTCCAAGCGCCTGCTGTTCATCTCGCTGGCGGAAGCCGGGGCCAACGTGCTGCTCAGCATCATCCTGGCCTATCAGATCGGCGTGCTCGGGGTCGCCATCGGCACGCTGATTCCGACGATCCTGGTGGGTTGGGGTTGGGTGATCCCGGTGACAATCCGCAAGTTGAAATTGCCGTTCAGGAGTTATGTGGGCTATCATTTGCAGGGCACGCTGGTTCCGTTGCTGGTGTTCTCCGTGATGTTGGCGGGTCTCGCGTGGTGGGTGCCCGCAGCCGCCGGCAGCGGCTTTCTCGAACTGGGCTGGCGCGGCTTGCTGTGCATGGCACCGCTCATGTTTCTCGGCCGCGAGGTGATCCGGGGGATGTCCCGGACCGGTGGCGAGGCCGGGGGCTAGTGGCGGTTCATCCGAGGTTTCGCGACCATCCGCTCATCCAAGACTTGCATCGGCCCGGAATCCGGGGCAGCATCCGCCGCCATGACTCACGACCCGGACCAGCATGCCGCTCGTCGCCACGGACAAGCCCGCTCTCGTCGCGGAAGCCCGCACGGCCATCGAATTCACCTTCCCCGCCGCCGTCGGCAAGACCTATCGCATCGAAGCGTCCACCGACCTTGCGGCTTGGGAGATTGTCGAAAGCGGCATTGCGGGCACCGGCGGGGAAATCCAGCGCTTCTATTCCACCCGTGGCCAGCCCAAGCGGTATTTCCGGGTAGAAGAGGTTGCGCCGTGACCCCTAACCGCCCGGCAGCGCGTTGGGCGGGGCGGGCGTTTGCGCCTCAAAAGCGTCAATCAGCGTTACCCATGGCAGATCAACTTCCATCGTCATTTCTCCTACCTCATCGACATGCTGCATCGAATACGCGCATCTGTCAGACGACTCCTTCAGTAGGGTAGGCAATGCCTTGCGATGTTTTCCCTCTCGGTATTCTTGGCACTCCGACCGGAGTCGTTTAAGCCTTGACTCTCCATGGTTTTGAGACACTTGAAATCAGATGGTCGATGGCTCTAATGGCTTCGGCAGCAGCCGATTCAATCTCAAATTCACGCTTCACTTCCTCGTATGTCCTTGGTGGCAGGTCGAATGCCCTAATTTGCTGCAATCTCTTCAACTCTTCATTTTCAAATGGTGTGATTTCTTCCATAGCGAATTTCTCCGCCAAGTCTTCAAACCTCATTTGAGCGTCATGATCCCATATCGGCGCTCGAATTATCGGATTGCAAAGCGTCTCTTCGGCATGGTCGGCGTCCACTTCCTCCAATACTTGGTCAACCTCGAAAGAAGCACTGTAATTTCTACCGGATGGCTGGTCGATCTCACTGTGATCCGTGTTCACCATATCGCTAACAGAACTCAGCGCAATCAGCGCTGGCCCAAGAACTGTGGATTTGCTATTCAATAGAACTGGAAATGTCATGAGCAGGACTCTCTAAGGTCTAAGGCTGTATGCTGTCAATGACTTCGACAAAGCGGTAGGCTAACCGTTTGTTGATCTCAGAAGATGAAGTATAGACCCCGTAGGTTCGCGCTTTGACTTTCGGATTCTCCGGATGGCTGCGAACCGCATCAAGGGCGCTCTTGTGGGAGAATTGCGAAATCACCACTTCCCCAATTTGGTCGGAAAGCATGAATCCAACGTGGTGAAACACGATGGCTGGTAATGACAGCAAACCGACCTTCGGCTCCTCCAACGGGGCGACAGGCGGCGCACCAATGCGGCCAACGTAAGTTTTCACGGAATCGACTAGGCGTCTGCAATCTAGAACGCTCGCAATGCCATCCATGACGTTGACCGATCGTCCTTCGTCGGTGTAAAAAAGTCTCAGAAAAACCATGCCGCCCTCCGCACGCAGGGTGAAGGAATTAAAAAAACGATATTCCTGAGCAGACTCAGAGAACTCGATGGTCACGGAGCTAGTCGTTTTCTTCTGGGGTGTTCTTGCTGCCACGCCGTGAGTTTACGGTCGGACTCCTTGGTAACAAGCACGAACTGAAGGTTTCAGCCGAATTAGAAAATTGGGTTCAGCCGGCATCACAGGGAACGGCGGGCAGGATCAGCGGTTCTACTCCACCCGTGGCCAGCCCGCCCGCGTCCCTTGACAGGCCCCGCTCCGGGCGGTTGAAAACCTGCCCCCGGCGGACCTAACGAACTATAGGACAGATAAATAGTCGAAAACTCTTCGTTGACGCCGCTGATGAGCGGATTTTGGCGGGGTGGGAGCTTGGGGCAGGCGCTCGCCGGGGACGGCGTCAGCGAGGGGGGGCACGGGCGGGCGAGACGGGTTTGCCTGGCTGAGGGGGTGAGCGGTGAGGCGCGGGGCGGCGGTGGAGTGGCATGGCGAGTGATGGAGCGGCAAAGCGCCGCAGGCCCGCACCCGCCGGATTTGTCGGAAACAGGTCCGTGCCCAGGCGCCGGAGGGGGGCCACTGGCGGCGAGACGCCGCCGGCACGGCCTGCCGCGAGACGCGGCAGCTACCGGCGGCACTGTAAGAGCAAAGCATCCGAGCCAATTCCGAACCCTCCCCGCCATTCCTCGCGATCAAGATTTCCGGGCTCCCTGTCGAACTTTTCCCGACAATCCGCATATCCAAAGCTTGCATCGGCCCGGAATCCGGGGCAGCATCTGCCGCCATGACTCACGACCCGGACCAACATGCCTCGCTTGGGGCGATGTATTCGGACTATTTCCTCGATTACGCCAGCTACGTGATCCTGGAGCGGGCGGTGCCGCACCTGCTCGATGGCCTCAAGCCGGTGCAACGGCGGATTTTGCACTCGCTCAACGAGCTGGACGACGGCCGCTACAACAAGGTGGCCAACGTCGTCGGCAACACGATGAAATACCACCCGCACGGCGACCAGTCGATCGGCGACGCGATGGTCCAGCTCGGGCAAAAGGAACTGCTCATCGACACCCAGGGCAACTGGGGCAACACGCTCACCGGCGACGGTGCGGCCGCGCCGCGGTATATCGAGGCCCGCCTGACGAAGTTTGCGCTGGAGGTGGTGTTCAACCCGAAGACCACCCAATGGATTCCGAGCTACGACGGACGCAACAAGGAGCCGCTGACCCTGCCGGTGAAATTCCCGCTGCTCCTGGCGCAGGGCGTCGAAGGCATCGCCGTGGGCCTCGCCTGCAAGATCCTGCCGCACAACTTCAACGAACTCGTCGCGGCCTCCATCGCGGTCCTGCGCGAGGAACCCTTCACGTTGCTGCCGGACTTTCCCACCGGCGGCATCATGGACGCGAGCGATTACCGCGACGGCTTGCGCGGGGGCAAAGTCCGGGTCCGCGCCCGCATTTCCACCGACAAGAAGGGCCTGCTCCGGATCACCGAAATCCCCTTCGGCACCACCACCGGCGCGCTGATGGAGTCCATCGTGGCCGCCGCCGACAAGGGCAAGATCAAGATCGCCAAGATCGAGGACAACACTGCCGCCCACGCCGACATCCTGGTCCATCTGCCGCCTGGCATGGAGGCCGAGACCTCGCGTGACGCGCTCTATGCCTTCACCGATTGCGAGCAATCGCTCTCGCCCAACGCCTGCGTGATCACCGATGGCAAGCCGCAGTTCCTCGGGGTCTCCGAGATCCTGCGCCGCATCACCCACCAGACCCGCGAGTTGCTCAAACTCGAATTGGAAATCAAGCTCGCCGAACTCGGCGACAAGTGGCACTTCAGCTCGCTGGAGAAGATCTTCATCGAAAACCGGATCTACCGCGACATCGAGGAATGCGAGACCTGGGCCGCCGTGCTCAAGGCCATCGACGACGGCCTCGCGCCCTTCAAGCACCTTCTCAAGCGCGAAGTGACCGCGGAGGATCTCGTCCGCCTAACCGAAATCAAGATCAAGCGCATCTCCAGGTTCGATTCCTTCAAGGCCGACGAGGAAATCCGCAACCTCGAAAAGGCCATCGAGGAAACCGCCAAGAACCTCCGCAACCTGACCCGCTATGCCATCCGCTGGTATGAGGAACTCGGGAGAAAATACGGGGCCGAGCGCGAGCGCCGCACCGAGATCGCCTCGTTCGAGCGCGTCGATCGCATGCAGGTGGTGGCCGCCACCGAAACCCTCTACCTCGATGCCAAGAACGGCTTCGCCGGCTACGGCCTCAAGAAGGAGGAGCCGGTCGAGAAATGCTCCACCATCGATGA
Source organism: Verrucomicrobiota bacterium (assembly GCA_026397725.1). GTDB lineage: Bacteria > Verrucomicrobiota > Verrucomicrobiia > Verrucomicrobiales > Akkermansiaceae > Luteolibacter. The sequence continues at coordinate 50,009 of JAPLUI010000380.1, forward strand.
CATCATCACCTTCACCCAGGATGGCAAGATGCGGGTGATGAAGGTCGCCGAAAAGGTCTTCGTCGGCCAGCGTCCGTTGCGGGTGGTGGTGTTCCGCAAGGACGAGGACTTGATTTATTCGATGATCTTCCGCGACGGGCGCGACGGGCCGATTCTGGCCAAGCGCTTCACCGTCGGCGGCATCACCCGCGACAAGGAATACGATCTGACCAAGGGCAAGCCCGGTAGCCGGGTGTTGTACTTCGCGGTTCACAAGACCAACGAGGAAAGCTCCGCGCAGATGCTCCTCATCCACCTCAAGTCCGGCCTGCGCATGCGCAACCTGATCCGCCCGCTGCACTTCGCGGAGTTCGGCATCAAGGGCCGCGCCAGCGGCGGCAACCTCGTCACCAAACACGCCATCGAGAAAATCGTCCGCGCCCCCAAGGACTATGACCCCGCGGCCGGGGCCTGAGAGCGAGAGCACTTGCCGCAGCCGTTGCCAAGCCATGAAGCTGAAATCCGCAGTCGCAGACCGGGCGCCGAGCTTGAATCCTCCATGTTTCACTTGCGCGGGAGCGGGTGATCCGGCATCCTGCGCCCCGCCTGAGTCGGGAGGTCTCGATCCAGGTTGAACGGTTATCTAACAGAAAGGAAGCAACCCCATGGCGGAATACGGTGAATGGACTCATATTAGGTGACAGAGGAATAATCGGATTCATATTAGGTGACAGAGGAATAATCGGATTCATATTAGGTGACAGAGGAATAATCGGATTTATCTTGCCCAGGTGGCGGGGTGGTGAATTTTCCCGGCATGAGACGCGCACGCTGGCTGGCACCCTGGAAGGACTCGACCGAGAGACCCGTGATCTACCACTGTGCCACGCGGGTGGTGGAGCGCCGGTTGGCGTTCGAGGCGGAGGATAAGGAACAGGACCTACCTGCGGATGTATGAGAACTTCTCGGGCTGTCGGGTGCTTGCGTACTGCCTCATGGGGAATACGATGGTAGTTGCTGCTTGCAAGAGCACAACCCATTGCATTGCAAGACAACCCCAGTGATTCCACGCTGGCAAAGCCCGCCATGGAGCGTCTCGTGGAGGCCCAGAAACTGGTTGTGAAACAAGTTCACAGTTCCAGATCCCGGCGGAAAATGAGTTGGCACTCTTTGGCGTTTCAGACGCATTCGTGAATTCACCCGCACATGGGTTTTCGGGCGGCAGAAGTGCCGATGCGGGGTCATGTCTTGATTTCAAGTATATGAATGGACGCGACGGTGACAATTCTCTGTCTTACTTGATCATTGAATGTTGGAAGTTGAATGTTGAATGTTGAAATCTTCGGCGTGAAAAATGGTGTAGCCGCAGCTCTCCCGGTTGAGCCAAAGCGGTGTGACGGGCTGCGCCCTTCCCACCGCACTCCAGACTTTGGCTCGCGCCCGGGCAGGTGAAGGTATGGAGTGCGGTGGGAAGCGCGATCCCTGGTGGGGTTGTTTTTTCACCCCCGAAGACTCCGCCATGCCACTGCACTTGTCACGCCAATGAACCCGACAGTGACAAACCATGGCCTAACATCGCCGACCGGATGCCGCTCCCGGCACCCCCCGGAAGGTGCCAAGTCATGTTCCGGGATGCAATACCAATTCCTGGTCAATTCAAGGTCCAGCCCAGGAAGTGTGAAATTTTCAGACTTTTCCATTGCGCTGTTCTTTTGAACGGCTATCCTGTCGTCATGTCCCAGCCACCGCCTCCCTCACCGGCCGCTTCCGCCGCGACTCCAGCACCGCCGAAATTTCCTCCACCGCCTCGAATCCCTCGCCATCCGCCCCGCCACCCGCGACTACTACGTTCGCTGGGCCGAGGCCTGGATCAACCCGCCAAATGGATTGATGAGTGATGATTGCTGAATTTTGATTTCAGAAGTGACTGAAAGGCGAATTCTTCATCTTCCATTCAAACCTCANAATTCTTCATCTTCCATTCAAACCTCAAAAATCAACACTCAGCACTCATCACTCATCACTCATCAATCTCCTTCCAACCGCCGACACCACCACCGCCTACCTTGATGCCCTCGGCCGCTCCACCCACCTTGCCGACTGGCAGTTCCGGCAGGCCGCTGACGCGTCGGACACGTCGGACATGTCGGACATGTCGGACATGTCGGACGCGTCGGACACGTCGGACGCGTCGGACGCGTCGTGCATATTCTGGCACACGGGATTTCCGGCCTCCCCTGGGTCGCCGTCTTCGATTGGCAGGGACTGGCCGACCAGGCCCGCTCGCTGGAGCCCACCCTCTGCCCCCATC
>JAPLUI010000546.1 GCA_026397725.1 Verrucomicrobiota bacterium
CACCGCGATGGCGTGGGTGCAACGTTGGGCACACACCCGGCCAAAGCGGGAGGCATGGGCGGCGAACACAAATTCCAAGCCGTTGATGTTGGAACCCAGGATGATGTTGTCGCCGTCGGTGTGTTCGTTGACCACGATTCCGGTGTGGTAGCCGGTGACGGCCACGTTGCGCAGGATGGTCAGAGCCGCGTTATTGCAGGACGGAGTGATCAGGCCCTTGGTGTCGTGGGTCGGCTTGGAGGCCTGCACGTTATAGACGCCGGTATTGATGAAGACGTTCTCTAACTTGCATTGAAGGGCGTGCCGCAGGTCAATTCCGTCCCTGTCCGGGTTATCGCAGGTCCGCACATCGAGGTTGCGGAGGACCACATGGACGGCGGAAAATCCACCAAAGACGGTGTCTGGCGCCGGGCTGACCGAGATGACCGCGGCACCCGGGGTCGGCAGGCTTTTGATGATGGTGCCGCTCTGCTGAAGAGGAAAGGCCCCGACCGTTCCCCAGACCGTGGCCGGCTCGCTTTCGCCGATGATCTCAATGGTGATCCAGCTCGGGAGGGGCCTGGAAACCGGCGGGATGGTGAGCTGGCCTCGATAGACTCCGTCCGGCAGATACATCCGCCCGCCGCCGGCCGCGATCATTGCCTTCAGGCATGTTGAAAACGCCTCGGTGTTGTCCGTCTTGTCGTCGCCCATTGCTCCGTATTTCAGAACATTGAAAGTTCGCGATTTCACGGTGCCAGCACTTGAGCTGTCTTTCCCGCCTCCATCAACCGCGAAGGCTCCACCCGCCACAATACAGCCACATATCGTTATCAAAATCATTGTCTTGTACATAAGAATTGCCTTTCTTGCTTCCCTACACGTTCATCATACGTTTAGGTGCCTGTTTCATTTGTTTCACCTCTTTCCCTAGGTAATCTTTCGGAAGCTGGGGCCGGACATTATCGATGGCGTTCTCTATTGATATTCTGATATTCATTCTACAACCTTTCATTGTTCAATCGGCCGAGGTGTCCGCTTTGACGACCCACACTTCCACAAGCTCCACCACCTTGATGTCGCCAACACGGTGATCCGTGCCGTCCTCAAAGAGAAGCCGCACATACCTTCCCTTGTCCTTGATGGCATATTCATACGGTTTTCCATTGGGGATACTCCCGATGGCGGGAACATTCGTTGATTTACTGACGACCGTCCGCCAGGTGTTGCCGTCATCGCTCACCTGAAAGGTGATTGTTTTAGGGACAAAATAATAGCCGCCGCCGAGCACCCGGAACTGGATCTGGATTGCCGGGATGGGAGTGGTCGCTCCCAGATCCGCCTGCCACCAGGAGCCGATGTCCTGCTGATTGGCGCTGGCCCAGCAGTTTTGCACATCGTCCGTCAGGATGCCGTCGTTCGCCTTGCCGGCATCATATTCCGCGGCATACTGTGAAGAGGCGGTTGCGGTCTTGATCTTGGCAGCGGGAGCCGCTAAGCCGTTGGCATTTTCCGGTGCGAACGGGGCAGGCACAGCCAGGCGCAGCCAATGGGCGGTGATCGCCTTGAGGTCTGCTGGCACCTCTCCCTCGTAATCCTGGAGCACGCCCTGCCAAACACCCTTCTCGTCTTTCCACAGCGCGACATCGGCGCGTTGCGGCAGTTCGATCTTTGTTTTTCCGACCGCGAACCGCTTCAGTCCGCCTGCGGCGAGGGCTTCGAGTTTGCCTTCCTTGTCGAGTCGCACGGCCGCCACACCGACAGCGTCGAAGCTCACATCCTGGCCGCTGATCTGGATCGTCTTTAGGATCGGATCGCCCATCACGTCCTTTTCCCCCGAGGCAAGGATGACCGTCCCGTCCAGGAGCCGGCACTGTCCGCGCAGCCTCTGATGCCCGCGCCCCCCCGTCTGGGGTTCGAGCCCGGCGGCTTTGAGGCGGCTGATGATGGCGGTCCCACACGCACTTGCACTGCCGGCCAACTCCATCATCTGCGCAGGCAGCATGGTATTTACCTCCACGGGATTCCCGTCGAAGTCCATCGTCCAGTCGCCGGTGCGGTAGAGCAACGTCTTGCCCGTAGCGGCCGCCTGACGGAAGAACGCCCCGGCCATCGGCCGCTCATACTGTGGGTGATAGAACACCGCCAGCGCATATTTCTGCGGACCATACTGCACATAGCCGTCTTCCGACACCTTCAGCGATCCAGAGGCGATTTCTGAGCTGGGAATCAAGTCGGCATAATAACCCTCATTCCATAGATCATCGCACAGCCCCCATCCGGAATCGCCAAAGCCCGGCTCGGCCCAATTGCACGCGCGTGGATGGCTAAAGACGATGGCCACCGGACAATCCACCGGCCTGGTCGAGATGTAGTTCAAGAGCCGGATACGACAGTCGGCGCGCCAAAGCTTGCCCGCCACCGGAGGCAAACTGCAGTTGACTTTATCAAGAGGCGTGAAAGGCCAGAGAGGATGCCAATTGATCCGCCCGCCACCCAGAACATTGGCCCAGAGTTCGCTCTCATAAGGTTTCACGGAACCGGCGTAATACATGTTGTACCAGAGGGGACTGTGCCACTTCTTAGCCAGCGCCGTCCGCACGCCATAGGGCGCAACTTCGTCAGTCTGGGCCAGATCGCGTGTTACGCCCCACCAGTCCAGGCCGTTGCGCACCACTTCTTGCTGGCAAGGCAACGGCTGCCAGGTCGGGTGCGTGCCCACCATAGTCTCCTTGCCAAAAACGGATTTGATCGCATGGTAATACTCGGTCTCAATCTCGGCGTTACGCTTCCAGAAGAGTTCCATATAGTGGTTGATGGCCGCAGCCCGCTCCGCTTTACGACCTTTCTCGCCTTTGCTCATCAACAGAAGATCCCGCGTCAAATCATGGGAGGGACGGCGCTCGGCATAGGCCTGCGCCAGGAAAGGCGAGAACCACAGGTTATCCGGGAAAGCAAAACTCTCCGACGGGACAAAGCCCCCTTCGTCCTTGCACACTCCAGCCAGCGGCACATCCGCGTACTGCCGCAGCACATCGTGCTCGAAGCTGGTCAGATGCGGCGCGAACAAATCCGGCTGATACATGTAGAACAACGCCATCAGGCAGACGTGGCGACCTTCGTCCGCCGCCAGGCAGGGGATAGAAACCTTGACGCTCTGGGCGTTGGCCTGCACGACCAGCGCCCTAGCGGTGATGTCCTCCACAGCCTCCACCCCCTCCGTGCCGGCTCGGTAGGACCAGACCCGTAAAACCTGGCCGGTAACCGCCACGTACCCTTTATTATCCCAAAAGTAATTGGCATTGAGCGGCGCCCGGGACAACTCCACGGCGCCGGTTGTCTTGAGCGGCGCTTCGCAGACACCGACCACCCCCTGCAATTCGTCAGGATATTTTTCAACAAACGCCGGGCGGGCGAAGGGCCAATCCAATTCCAGCACGATGCCCATCCCGAGACTCCGCGCATACTCCGCCGCCGCCTTCATCTGGTCATGCACCTGCGGGTCGGTCATCCATCGTTTGCAGCGGATGCTGGTGGTCAGAAGTTTGATCGGCGAGTATTTCGCGTACATATCGAGGAACTGTTTGTAGCCTTCCGGTTGGAAATCACAGTCCATCGGGAACCAGCAGCCGATCGCCGGCCACGAGGTCTTGATAGCGTTGTGCTCCTGGTTGGGCAATTCCACCTGCAACGACCGCTCCAGCACAACGGGTTTTTCCGCAAACGCCGAAATCGCCTCGGTGTTGTCTGTCTTATCGTCGCCCGCCGCCCCGTAGTTCAGAACATTAAACGTTCGCGATTTCACAGTGCCGGCACTTGAGCCGGCCTTCTCGCCTCCGTCAACCGCTGCGGCAGCGCCCACCATAATCCAGCAACACATCATCATTGAAACCATCATCTTACTCATATAGTCTCCTTTTTTTGTTCCAATCCTTGGGCAGCGGAGGCCGGACTGTATCGATGGCGTTCTCCGCGTGATAGATCTTGATCAGTTCAGCAAATGCCTCGTTGCAACGCTCGTTGGGTTTGCCGTTGTTGGTCTTCAGCTCGGAGTCGAGCAGAGCGCGCAGGTAGAGCTGACGCCAGCGCCAGGTTTTCTTCGCCTGGGGCGTCAGCAATCCGTCAACCCGCTGCATCGCGGCATACGCCTCTTCCGCTCCGGGATCGGCCTGTGGCGCGGCCCCTTTCGACGGGAACCAGTCCATTTCAAGCTTCACGCCATCCAGCAAGCCCGGCCACCAGCGCCAATGATGGTTCTGTTCGAGTGTCTTAACAACGCCCGCAACATCTACAACGACATCCGGAGAGACCTCAAAGGCTATATATTCCTTCACCGTCTCAGCGGCAGGTTGATCGTTCCAGTAAAATTGGCCATAGACCGCTTTTGTTAGATCCTCGTAAATCCCCTCGGAATATGGGAATCCGCCGCTTGAAATACCCTTAGCTGCATTCCACTGGCCCTGCGAACGGGCGGTGAGCGGAGTGGCGCCGAACCCACCCCACGGAAATGTATTGTGCATGCTGATCTCGGGGAAGCCGAAGATCGGCAGGCCAAGCTCTTTCGGATCGATCCCGGGACCGACGGAAGGCTCAAGTAGAATCTCGTCTGCCAGGCCCTTGTTCCGCGTGAGCTGTTCCTTGATCCCGCCCCATTCCCCTTGATCAATCATCCACGTTGAGAGGACGATCTTCGTGCCCGGCATCTTCGTGCGGGCGAGGTTGCCCACCTCTGTGACACACTTCATGAAGCCTTTCGAGCCCCACGGATTGCACTCCGCGCAGCCGCAACTGCCCTGGTCGTATGGCCAGATCCAGACTGACCGGGGCTTGAGATCGGCCACCCCGTCAAACCATTCGCCGAGAAGCTTCAGGATATACTTCATCCCCTCGGGCTTACTCGGGCAGACTGCGCAAGGATAGTAGCCGCCGCGCCCCACTCCAGGCGTAGCCCGAAGTTCTGCCGGCGAGTTGCCGTAGGCCTCGTTGCCGATAAGCGTGAGCGACACATCCATGCCAACCCGCTTCGCCGCCGCCATGATGGCATGCAGTCGTTTCCGGAACTCCACTGCTTTCGGATCATCAACCCCGTCAAAGTGATGTGCATCATACCACACAGCCAACTCGTTGAGCCCCCACAGCGCAAGATCCTCCACGTACCGTTCGATCTCCTCGACCGGTGCATCGTGGTAATAGTTGTGGAAATGGGTCGCGAAATAAATGCCCCGCACCTGCCTGGTCGGTACCGATGTGCCACGCCACGTCCCGGGCGTGAAGCCGCCCTTGTCGTAACGGGACGTCCGGAGAAACTTGCCGACCCCGGCGACAAGACCCCGCTCGTCATTGCCCGCAATGCGGACGCCGCCGCCCTGCCGGTCCTCGATGCGGTAGCCTTCCGCGCCGATGCCCTTCTCTACAGCCAGCTCCACCGTCTGCGGCGCCTCGCCCGTGGTGATAACTCTTGCCGGACAGCGATTCTCCACCTGGCGGGCAAAGACCACGACAATCCTCCCGATGAGATCATTCGGCTTCTCGGGCAGCACAACACGAACCAGTTTGGCGCTGCCATCTGCCGGGCCTTTCGGGTTTTGCATCTCTTCCCCTATTGCTACACTCGCCATTTGGGCAGATACAACTGCGGCCAGTATTCCTGCTATTGTTTTCATACACATACTTTTCCTTATCGCGTATTGAGACGGGCAAGCATCTTGGTTCTTCATTCTCATGGGCAACTTCACTCTTCTGTCGTATTGTTCCATTCCTCAACTACATCGGTCGAACCGGATTCCAGAAACCGTGCCAAGCCCCAGACGGCTTGGTCGTAGCTGTGCCCGTCGCCGCCGTTGAGTACGCGCAAGGTGATCTCCTTGGCTCCGGTCAGATTCACATCCAGCATCAAAGATTCGCCAGCGCGCAGCACCGGCGTGTCTGCCTTGAGTTTGCCGTCCACCAATACTTGGAACTGGATGCTGCCAGACACGCCGAGTTCGTCCAAGCCGACCAGCGCGCGGAA
>JAPLUI010000183.1 GCA_026397725.1 Verrucomicrobiota bacterium
CCGCCACCCTCCGCGAAGAAGACCGGGAAGAAGACGCAGGAAGAAGAGTTTTGCTAGAAGCTTTCGAAGAAGATCTAACGCAAGCGCCATCCGACGTTCAAGTCGCCCATTTCATCGGCTTTCCATAACGCCGCTCACAGAGGAGCAAGGCTATGGCCTGATCAGCTTGAAGAAGCAGGCGGAGAAGCACGGGCTTCCGCTCCCGCACTATGCAATGGAAGGCGATTCCCTCGTGCTGACAATTTACCGGAGCAAGGCCGCAGCGACGGCGGCGCTTGGCAAGGATGTCATGGAACGCTTGAGCAAGGCGGAGCGGGCTGGCTGGGAGTGGCTCGCGACCAGAGAAACGACAACATCGACCGAGTACGCCGAATCGCTGAAGCTGCCCTACCGGACGGCAATGAACCACCTGAAGCGGTTTCAAGACCTCGCATTATTAGAGAAAACAGGCGCCGGGCCTGCGACAGAATACCGCATCCGCCGACTATGAGATCCTTCGTTCACCTGCCATTTATCCTGCCAAAATGGCAGGATTCGAAGTTTCGGAACCCGGTTGCCAGGCGATCCTGCCGTTCACTCCGCCTCCAGCCGTGCATGCTGGACTTGCTGGTGGAAAAGAAGATGCCGGCACGAATGAAAGGGTTAGAATGTCCTATTGGGGCCCATTCTGTCCAATCCGGTTCCGCCCCTTCAGGGCGGGAAGTCATTTTGACCGAAGCCGGTGATTACGACGCCAAGGACCGCCCAGCGGCACCTCTCGCATTTCGTCGAACTTGGCCTGCTTCGGCGCGTCGGGCGCGGACCTGCCATCGAATACTTAAAGCCATGATCGCGACATTGATCACGACAACGCGTCGCGATAGGAACCCGGAATCACGGAGCAAAGCCGTATCGCGACATGAATCGCGACATCGTGTCGCGATTGCGGGTATGCCGCGGTTTGGGCCTGATGACCTCGAAATGCAAAATCTCAACCTGGGCCAAGGCGTTGGAAGCGCTGCGAATCCTTGGCCTGACTCAGGCGACAGGGCATGGACGCGGCTCACGATGGAGTTTGTCATGAAGGGAACCCAAATTCCATTGGGGCCGATTGGGGCTTATTCGGGCCAAATGGGGCCTATTCTGTCCAAGCCGGGCTTATTCTGTCTTATTCGCCAGATCGGATCTGGCGAATGGGGGATTGCCCCGGAAATGGCTGAGGCCGCCCGCAGGCGGCCTCGAAAGCTCGTTTCACACTTGGTGAACGAGCCGACCAAAGCAATCATTGCCCGAAGCGGTCGTCAACCAGATTTTCAAAATCGCAGCAAACCACTTCCCCATGTCCAAGATCCTCGAATCCGGTTTTGAATCCGTGGTCCTCACGTTGCTGGGGCAGATGGGCTTTGACTGCCGTGGCGGGGAGGCCTTCGACCCGGACGCATCCGGCGAGCGGGAAAGCTACCACGGGGCGATGCTGCCGGGACGCCTGAAGTCGGCGGTGGCGCGGATCAACCCGGACCTGCCGCCGGAAGCGGTGGCAGCGGCGGCGAATGCGGTGCTGGACCTGCGCTTCACCGACCTGGTGCAGGAGAACCAGCGGATTCACCGGCTGCTGGTGGATGGCGTGCCGGTGGAATACCAGCGCGGCGGCGAGACGATCCACGACCGGGCGCGGCTGGTCGATTGGACGGACACACACAACGAATGGCTGGCGGTGAGTCAGTTCACGGTGGTCGGCGCGACCAAGCGGCGGACGGACATTCTGATTTTCCTCAACGGCCTGCCCCTGGTGGTGCTGGAACTCAAAGGCCCGGAGTCGAAGAGCGCGGACATCATTTCCGCCTTCAACCAGATCCAGACCTACAAGGCGGACATCCCGGCGCTGTTCCGCACGAACCTGATGAGCGTGTTGAGCGATGGCTTCGCCGCCCGGTATGGCACGCTGTCGGCGGACTTCGGCCGGCACATGGCATGGCGCACGGTGGATGGGGAAACGCTGGTGGACCCGAAGAGCCTGGTGGCGTGGGAGACGCTGGTGCGAGGCTTGCTCCGCCGGGACGTGCTGCTCGACCTGCTGCGGTATTTCACGGTGTTTGAGAACGACGGGCGCACGGTCACCAAGAAGACGGCGGGCTACCACCAATACCACGCCGCCAAGAAGGGCTTGCAGAAGGTGCTCAAGGCGCTGCTGAGCGATGGCAAGGCGGGGGTCATCTGGCACACGCAGGGGTCCGGCAAAAGTCTCCTGATGGCGTTCTTCGCCGGGATGCTGGTGCATCATGAAGAGTTGCACAACCCCACCCTGGTCGTGCTGACCGACCGGAACGATCTGGACAACCAGCTTTTCGGGACGTTTTCCCGCTGCGCGGAGTTGTTCGGCCAAGACCCGCAGCAAGTCACCGAGGTGCCGGCCCTGCGGACCTTGCTCGACCGCCAGGCGGGCGGCGTGATTTTCGCCACCATCCAGAAGTTCAGGCCGGAGGACGGCGGCTTCGAGGTTCTCACCGACCGCCGGAATGTGGTGGTGTTCGTGGATGAGGCCCACCGGAGCCAGTACGGGTTCGACGCCAAGATCGACCCCAAGACGGGCGAGGTCAGTTATGGGTTCGCCCACTACATCAGGAAAGGGTTGCCGAACGCCACGTTCGTCGGGTTCACCGGCACGCCGATTGAGATGGTGGACAAGAACACCCAACAGGTTTTCGGCGACTACATCGACGTTTACGACATCACTCAAGCGGTGGAGGACAACGCCACGGTGCCGATCCACTACGAGGGCAAGATCGTGCGCCTGAAGCTCGGCGAGGACACCACGGCGGCCATCGACGCCACCTTCGATGAGGTCACCGAGGGGATGGAGGATTCCGAAAAGGCGAAGTTCGCTGGGAAGTGGTCCACGCTGGAAACCCTGGCGGGCGCGTCCGAACGGTTGGATGAACTGGCGGCGCTCATCGTGAATCATTTCGAGAACCGCCAACAGGCGATCAGCGGCAAGGGCATGATCGTGTGCATGAGCCGCCGGATTTGCGTGGACCTTTACACCCGGATCACCGCCCTGCGGCCCGCCTGGCACGATCCCGCCGATGGCTTGGGCAAGCTCAAGGTGGTGATGACCGGATCCGCCGCCGACCCGCCCGCCTACCAACCGCACGTCCGCAACAAGAAGGGCATGGACGATTTGGCGCGGCGGTATCGCGACCCAGGCGATGATTTCCAACTGGTGATCGTGCGGGACATGTGGCTAACGGGTTTCGATTGCCCGTCGATGCACACGCTCTACATCGACAAGCCGATGCACGGCCACAACCTGATGCAGGCGATTGCGCGGGTGAACCGGATTTTCCACCACAAACCCGCCGGACTGGTGGTGGACACCATTGGCATCGCCACCGACCTCAAGGAGGCGCTGGCTTTCTACTCCGACCGCGACCGGGGAAATACCGGGATCAACACCGACGAGGCGGTCCTGGCGCTCAAGAAGTGCCTGGATGTGCTGCGCTCCATGTTTCACGGCATCCACTACGCCCCGGCGCTGAAGGGCAACGACGGCGCACGGCTCAAGATTCTCGGGCAGGCGCTCAACCATGTCTATGGGCTGGAAGGCACGGGCGACGAGGCCAAGAAGAAGGCCCGCAAGCGGTTCCTCGACGCCGTGGCGGAACTGGAACGGGCGTTCAAGCTCTCGTCCGGGCGGGACGAAGCGGCGGCGGTATCCGTAGAGGTGGCGTTTTTCTGCGCCATCAAGATCGCCATGCGGAAGTTCGAGGGGGATGGCACCGGCGGACGTATGAGGTATGATCTGGATGCCGCCATCGAGCGCCTGGTCAACCAGTCGATTTGTTCAACCGAGGTGATCGACATTCTGAGCGTGGCCGGAATCAAGAGTCCTGATATTTCCGTGTTGAGTGATGAGTTCCTTCAGGAGATGGCGGGAATGGAGCACAAGAACCTCGCGGTGGAAGCCCTGCGGAAACTCCTCGCGGGCGAGACGAAAAGCCGGACCCGCACCAACGTGGTGAAGAACCGGCAGTTTTCCGAACGCATCGAAGCAGCCATGGCGAAGTATCACAACCGGGTGATCGACGCGCTCCAAGTAATCGAGGAACTGATTCGCATCGGGCGCGACCTGCGGGCGGAACCTGACGACGGGCTGACGCCGGAAGAAGTCGCGTTCTACGATGCGCTGGCGGAAAACGGCAGCGCGGTAGAGTTGATGGGCAACGCCGAACTGCGGCTCATCGCCTCCGAGTTGGTCAAGGCGGTCCGGGAGAACTCGGGGATTGACTGGTGGCACTTCGACCAACGCCGGAAGAAGGTCCGCACCACCATCCGCCGCATTCTCCGCAAGTATGGCTACCCGCCGGACCTGGAAGACGCCGCCATCCGCACCGTGGTCCTTCAGGCGGAAGCACTGGCGGCGGAGGTGCGGTGAACTAAGGCTTCACCGTCTCACCCCATCCGCATCCGTTCCAGCGCGGCGTCCAGCTCGGTTTTCCTGAATCTCACCGCCCTGATTTCGGTTGCCTGCGCTCTGGTCAGCCGCTACACTGGATCACGCAAACGACAGAAAGCTAAGAACATGCCGAAACTTGGAACTGATGTCGATGGGCTGGCGCATGGACGGGAGAATTCGGATTACAGAGGCGCGCAACTTTAATGATTCGCACCGAACCAATCCTGACCGGATTGATCCCACCATTCCAACCAACGCTTCTTCGCCGTGGCGGCACTGCGGAAGCAAAGGGTGCCATGGCCAGCCTCACCGACGGCCTGGCACGCCTGCGCGAGAGCGCCGTAAACCTCGCCCGCAGTGATGCGCGTGAGGTGCTGGCGCGCTTCGGCCGATTGGGCGACCGCAAGCTGGCGCTGGCGGGGTGAGGCCAACCCCGCATCCAACCCAATTGCGGAGGCGCTCCGGCGGGTATCCGGACCGCCTTGGAACCAACCCCGGTCATCCGGCCGCCCGCCGCCGTCCCGGTCGCGGCAAACCCGAACACGAATTTCTGTCAATTCCGGGAAAATGGGCCGTAGTATGGGTGAACCGAAACCGGCCCCCGTCCAGCAGCCACCAGGTGCCACGAGCGGACTCCCGGAAAACCCGGCGCAGCGGAAAATGATGAAATGCAACCGAATCCCGATGAAGACCGCCCACCCCGGTGCGGGACACAAGGCGTTGGCCAGCGCCGCCCTCCCTGCCGGCCTGGCAATGGCGCTTCTCGCCTCGTGTCCCGGCCACGCCCATTTGCCGGCACGGCCGGTACCCGTGGTGCTGGAGACCGCAGCCGGCAACATCACGGTGGAAGTGAACGTCGCGGCTGCGCCGGTCACTGGCGCGAACTTCCTGAAGTATGTGGACGGAAAGTTCTACGACGGCGGGATGATCAACCGCGCGGTCAGGCCGGACAACACGATCCGCCACGATGTCGGGATTCAGGTCATCCAGTTCCAATCCAACCCGGCACGCGGGAACGAATTGCTCCCCCCGATCCCGATGGAGCGGACGAGCGTCACGGGGCTGAAGCACTTGAATGGCGCACTCTCCATGGCGCGGATGGAGCCGGACACCGCGCAGGCATCGTTCTCGATCATCATCGGCGACCAACCGGAGATGGATTTCGGCGGCAAGCGAAACCCGGACGGCCAGGGGTTTGCGGTGTTCGGCCGGGTGGTGGCCGGGATGGACGTGGTGAGCAAGATCCACCAGTCGCACACCGGAGCAGATGGCGCCTACCAGACCGAAACCCTTGAGCCGGCCATCAAGATCCTGAAGGCGTACCGGAAGTACACCGAGGGTGGTACTGTGGTGAAGGTGGGCGTTCTGCCCGAGGAGATGCCCGATGTGAGCCCGACGGCCCTCTACGAAGTCCAGAAAGGCGACCTGTGGATAGGCACCCAACAGCATGGATTGCACTTCTGGCACAACGGGGCGGTCACCAACAGCCTCAGCACCACGAACGGTTTGGCCGGTGACTCCGTCAACGCGCTGCTGGCAACCTCATCCTGTTCGATGGCGAGGCAAGCAATTCTGAGGTCCATGGCATCGGCCTAACGGGACAACTTGGTGTCTGCCAAGGTGCCCACGGCATTGCGCCAATTCTCGGGTGTGTCCAGGCGCATGCTCAAGCCAGCCAGATCCTGCTCGAGTTTCCTCACCTGTTTCCCAAGGCCGCTCAGTTCGGCGATGGGTGGACCACGGACCACAGACAACGGCTAACGGATTATTTCCGCGGGGATGGGCGGGCTTGGCGGTCGCAAACCACCGCCCCCCCCCTGAGGCATGCCCGTCAAGTTAAGGACCTGACGCCTTGTATCGGTAAGTTCCTCGCGAATTTCTGTATCAACCTCGTCACAATCTCCGCCCCAACTGGACATCTTGATGTCCGATCGGACCGCAGGATGTCCAGTTGGGGACTGCTGTTGCAGGTCACTGTCGGTAACAGGGATCACCCTTCCCTTAACTTGACGCGCATGCCCGTGAGGGCGTGGTGAGGATGAGAATGCCTGGCCGCGAACCCGCGAGCACGTCCACTCCCGCGCCCAAGCCGTCGCCAGATACCTCGGCAAATAGCCTGCCCTACCGCGGGATGTCCCCCAAAAGTGTGACCCATAAATATGGGGCGTGACGGATTATCAAAATCCAGTACACTTCGCCTGTCACGTCCGGTTCCCCAGCGGCTGTGGCAGCGGTTTTCTATCATCTATCCATGAAAAAGAGCGTCGTTACACTCGTGAGTTCATGTCTCTTGGCTGCAGTGGCCGGAGCCGAGGTGCGGGTGTCTGTCGAGGAGGCCAAAGGCCTGGCCTGGCTCAAGTATCAATGTACGGCCGGGGAACGGATCCGGGCGTTTGCCTTGGATGTGGCGGTCGATCGCGGCCAGATCACCGGCATTTCGGATTTTCTTGTGGGTCCTAACAGCGCCTCGGCACACGGCTACGGGATTTTTCCCGCGGCCTTTCGCGACCATGTCGCTGCCACGGTGACCTCGGGAACCAGCGCCAACTGGAGCGCGAGCGGCTATAATCCGGTGGCGTCGGCGGCGGATGCGCCGGCCGACACGCTTGGCGGGCTGGGCACCAGCGGGGTGACGCTGGAGATGGGCGCGTTGCGGGATCCGGCGCTGTCGGCCGCGGCACCGGCATCTAGCGGAACCCGGTGCGCCTTGCAGTTGAGCCAGAGTGCCATGGTCACGGTGGCGGCCAATGCCAGCCGCGGGGGCGTGGTGGCAAGTCCCGACGGCAACGTCGTGGTGCCCGTGTTTGCGGGGGCCGCGGTGGGTCCGCTGCCGGAAATCGATCTGCTGAGATTCGCCTTCAACCTGGATCCGACGCAGCCGGATGTCCGAGCGTTGAGCGTCGGCGCGGATGGGACCGCCGGGTTGCCAGGTGGGGCCAGGGCTGGCGGCTTGCTCCGCCTCGAGTTCCTGCGCCGCAAGGCGGGCACCCAACCGGGCATCACCCACACCCCGCGGTTTGGCTCCGCGCCCGACGCATGGACCGATTTCACGGGCACCGCATCCGTTAGCCCGCTCACCCCTGAGAACCCCACCTGGGAGCGGGTGGTGGTGGATGATCCGGCCCCCGGCCAGGGCACCTGCTTCGGGCGCTTGAAGGTGGTTCAAACCCCATGAAACTTTCCATCATTCACCCATGAAAAAGAGCGTTATGACACCCGTGTCTTGGCCGGTGAAATTCTTCAGTGTGCGACGTCAATATACCCCCATGCAGCGCATCTTCTTCATCTTATCCACCCTGGGCACGCTGGCGCTGGCCGCGCCGGCGGCACCTCCGGTGACCGGATACGCCCGCTGGTTCGACGCGTCAACCTTGGGCGTGAGTGACGGTGCCAGCGTCACCAACTGGCCCGATCTCAGCGGCAATGGTGCCAACGCCACGGTGCCGAGCGGCAATGCCAACCCCACGTTCATTGCCAACGCGGGCACTGCAACCGGTCTGGGCGCTCTCCATTTCAGCGCGGGAAGCGGTGCCAACAACAGCGGGGCTTTGCGGTTCACCCGCGACAGCAGCATCCGTACGGTCTTCGCAGTGTTCAAGGGCAACAGCTTCCTTCTCACAGATTCAAACCTCTATCAATTTCATCGCCCGAACGACGACAATCCAGCAGATCCGCTCTTCACCGGATGGACCCGCGATAATAACGGATACAATGAGGACAACGGACCTATTACTTACCCTGCTACCGCAGCGAACACCGGATCAACCTATGTGAACGGAACGCTGGTTCAACCGTTTGACGATCGCGCCGCGCCCTTCGCGATGCCCACGGATCAACATAACGGCTACAACCTCGTCGAGGTCCTCTCGGGCAACCCATTGCAAGCCGACAGTTTCAACAAGGACCGCGTCTACCACTCGGGCGATCAATCTCAGGCCGAAGTGATCCTCTATGACCGGGTGCTTAACGAAGCCGAGCGCGTAGCGGTCGAGACCTACTTGATGGACAAGTGGTTCGGCGCCGCAGGAACCCATAAGGACATTCTCAGTTTCAATTTCGGGGCGCTGGGCGCCGCCACCATTTCCGGGACCAGTATTTTCATCACTGTGCCGTTTGGAACGGAGGTGACCCATCTCGCACCCACCTATACGCTTTCCCCCCTGGCCACCGCGCTTCCGCTTTCAGGCAGCACCAACAACTTCACCAACCCGGTCAACTACACCGTCACCGCCCAGGACGGCTCCACCAAGGTTTACCAGGTGAAGGTTTGGATCAGCTCAACGGGCGATTACCGGTCCTTTGGCTACCAGTATTTGTCGCCCTTGCCTCGGGCGGAATACACGGCGCCGCAGACCAAGTTCGTGCTGGTGCGCTTCAAGGATATTTCGCCCTCGGTGGTGACCAACTTGTCGCAGTGCATCCAGGTGACCGGGGCGAGCAGCGGCATTCACTCCGGCACGACCAAGATCGCCAGTGACAACCGCACGGTGATCTTTCAAATGACCAGCACGTTCCAGGCGAACGAACTGGTCACCGTGAATCTGACCCCGCAGACGCCGTCCAATGCCGTCCAGCCCTATCAATACCAGTTCATGATCTCAGGCCACATGCCGGACCCGCCAGCGGTGAGCGCCCGCGGGGAAAATTTGCCGGATCATGCCAAGGAGAATGCCTTTGACGGCAATTCCGCCACCTCATGGCTGGATCTGGTGGTGCCCGACGGCAGCACGAATTTCAGTTGGATCCAGTATGGCTACCCGGTCAACGAGACCCACATGGTCCATGAGTATGCCATCACCTCGGCCAGTGACGCTCCCGAGTGCGATCCGGTGGACTGGCGGTTTTATGGCGTGGACGCTTCTAACAATCTTACCCTGCTCGACACGCGCACCAACCAGGCCTTCGCCAGTCGCCTGCAGCAGACCACCTTCGCCTTCTCTAACACGACGGACTTCCAGGGCTACCGTTTGGAAATCACCAAGGTCGCCGATCCCACCAATGCCGCCGGAGTGCAGTTGGCGGAACTCGCCTTGATTGAAGCCACGGGCTCCATCCTGCGCGAATACTGGCTCAACCTCCCCGGCACCGCCGTGAGCGATTTGACCTCGAATGCCACTTACCCGAACAATCCCAGCGGCAGCGATCAACTTTCGAGATTCGAGGCACCGACGGATTGGGCGGATGACTACGGCACCCGGGTGCGGGGCTACCTCACGGCACCGGGCACGGGAAGTTATGTGTTCTGGATTGCCAGCGATGACAACAGCGAACTGTGGCTGAGCACCAATGACGATCCTGCGAACAAAACCAGAATCGCCTATGTGCCGGAATGGACCAATTCGCGGGAATGGAGTGCATACACCCAGCAAAAATCCGCGGCGATCCCTTTGGTCGTGGGACGGAAATACTATATTGAGGCGCTGCAAAAGGAGGGCGGTGGCGGTGACAATCTCGCGGTCGGTTGGGCGAAACCCGGCCAAGCCACCACCTCTCCCTCCGAAGTGATTCCGGGCTGGGTGCTCGCGCCATGGACGGGCGGCAGTTCCGCGCCACCCGCGGCCGCCCCGGAGGTGCCCTTGGATGGGCCGATCGTGATGGGCGGGCCGACACCTGGCAATGATCCGGTGGCATCCCCCGGCCAGACCGGGATCATGCCCAACGGCGTGTCGGTTCCCAGCGACTTCCCGCACCTCAACATCACCACCCCTGCCAACAACGCGTGTGCGGATCCGATCTTCATCGACAACCGGGGCGGCAACGGCAATCCCTACAATGTGATTTTCGACAACTCCGGCTCGCCCATCTGGTACCAGCGCATGCCCGGCGAGCAACGGGACATGAAGGTGCAACCCAATGGCATGTTGACCATGCTGACATCCAACGGGTTCATCGGCCTCAACCATCACTATGAGGAGGTCGCCCACTACCCGCCAGCCAACGGCTATGGCACCAATGACCACGAACTGCTAGTGCTGGCGGATGGCACCTATCTGCTCATTGGGGACCACTCCGAGACCGTGGATCTGAGCCGCTATGTCGTGGGCGGCAGCACCAGCGCCGGCGTCAATGAGAATTGCATCCAACAATTCACCCCGCAAGGCGACCTGATCTTCCAGTGGCGGGCCTGGGACCACCTCGATCCTGCAGGCCAGCAATACGTCGTTAACGCCACCAATCCAGGTGATTTCACCCACATGAACGCCGTTGCGGTGGATACCGATGGTCACTTCCTGCTCTCCAGCCGCAACACCAGTGAAATCACCAAGATCAATTCCGATACCGGTGAAATCATCTGGCGGCTAGGCGGCACGCACAACCAATTTTCTTATGTCAATGATCCGCTGGAGGGTCCGCGTAACCAGCATGCCATTCGCCCGCTCGGCAACAACCACTACACGCTCTTTGACAATGGCGACGGACACAGCCCCCAGGTGTCGCGCGCCGTGGAATACGAGCTGGACCCCGTCACGATGAAGGCCACCGTCGTCTGGCAGTACCCGGCGATCCCGACGACAAGCCTGTACTCCTTCTACATGGGCAACGCCCAGCGGTTGCCCAACGGCAACACCTTGATCAACTGGGCGGTGGGCAATCTGCCCAAGCTCACCGAGGTCCGCCCGGATGGCACCAAGGCGTTCGAGATGAACTGGGCGGATGGCTACGAGGCCTACCGCGTCTGGCGCTGCCCGTGGCAAGGGATCGCCCTCAAACCCTATCTGATCCTTGAAGCCTACCCCGACAACGTGACGTTGCTCTTCAACCAGTTCGGCGACAGCAACGTGGTCACCTACCGCATTTTTGGCGGAACCTCGCCACAGCCGACCGACCTGCTGGCCACCTCCGGAGCGACCTTGAAGCAGCTCACCAACGTGACCAACGGCCAGCGCTATTACTTCCGCGTTGCCGCCGTTGATAAGAATGGCGTGCAAGGCGCCTATTCCAACGAGGAAAGCGTCGTCGCTAACATCATCAAACCCGGCCAGAACATGGTCGCCAACGGCGATTTCTCCGGCGACACCACTTCCTGGTCCTTTCCGACACCCACCCGTCCGGCGGCTGCGACCTGGTCCATCACCAGCGGCTACAGCAGTTGCGTGATCACCAATGGCGGCAGCAGTACCGCGAGCATCCAGTTGAAGCAGACGGGTCTTCCGCTGATTCTGGGGAATACCTACGTCTTCGAGTTTGAGGCCTGGACGAGCAGCGGAACACGCTACCTCGAGACCAAACTGCAGAACAGTGCCGCCAGCCTCAACTACAGCGGCACCAAGACCCCGACCCTCACCCCGACCAAGACCCACTATCGCTACGTCTTCACGATGCAGGCGGCGTCGGATTTCAGTTCCATGTTGGTGTTCAATCTTGGGGGCTCGACCAAATCCGTCTATCTTGACAACATCTCGATATTCACTCCGCCGCCGGGCGACCTCAATCAGGACGGGAAAGTGGACCTGCTGGACCTCAAGCTCATGACGACCGACTGGCGCAAAGTCCAGTCGGGGCTGTCAGCGGACCTCAACGCGGACGGCAAGGTGGACTTCAAGGATCTTGGAATCATGGGTGATAACTGGTCCGCCGGCCCCTAGCAGATTTGAGTTGGAGAATTGAAAAACATAAACAAGAAAGTAATGATATGAATCTGAAAAAACTGAGATTGTATGGTTTATTCGCGATGGCTGCACTGGGTGCCGCGACGCCCGCGAGGGCCGACTTGCCGGCGGATTTTCCCGGCATGACGGTCACGACCCCCGCTACCGCCGATGTCGGCGAAGGATACATTTTCCTCGAGGTTACTGATGCCGCGCCCGGTGGCGGCTACCATTTGATGATGCTGAACAACGATGGCACGCCGTTCTGGCACCAGCAGATACCTGAGCACAATTACGATTTCAAGGTGTTGCCAAACGGGCTGCTGCACTACGCGGAGTTTTATCACACCCATTCGTGGACCGGTGGCGGGGATGTCACCCACAAGATTTTGGATAACAACTTCAATGCCAAGGAATCGATCGTGGCAGGCAATGGCTATAATGCCGACGCGCATGATTTCCAGATGCTGCCCAATGGTCATGTGCTCCTGCAAAGTTATTACCGGACGCAGATGGACATCAGCAAATACGTGGTGGGCGCGTATCCCAACGCGTTGGTCGCCGGAGCTGTCATTCAGGAACTGGATGCGGAGCGAAACGTCATTTTCCAATGGCGCTCATGGGATCATTTCACCGTGCAAAGCTATTTCGGCCCCTATTTGAATCAGAATAACCCGGCCGGGAAACGGCCTGTCATCGACGCCTTTCACCTCAACACCGTGGTCATGGATAACGATGGCAATCTGCTGGTGTCGAATTTCGGGATGGATGTGTGGAAGATCAACCGCCAGACCGGAAATATCATGTGGCGGCTGGGCGGCCTGGCCAATCAGTTTTCGTTTGTGGGCGAGACACCGCAGCAGGCGCTGCCGCATTTCTCCGGTCATACCGTGAGCCGCTTGGACAATGGCAACATCATGATCTATTGCAATGCCGACCAAGCTGCCACGCGCTCGTCAGCGGTATATGAATACCAACTCAATGAGACTACCAAAGTCGCCACCCGGGTGTGGAGTTATACCCCTCCGACGCCTTATTACGCGTGGCACTACGGCAGTGCCCAGCGGCTGTCGAATGGCAATACGTTCATCGGTTGGGGAGGTGCGAACGTCATACCCGGAGTGGGCGGCACAATCGACCGTGAGATTCCCGCCTGCACCGAGGTCAAGCCGGACGGCACCGTGGTCTTTGAAATGAAATTCAATGATGTGAAGGTTGCGAGTTACCGGGCCTACCGCATGCCTTATCCGCCTTCGACCAAAGCCAGAACACATACCGAAATATCGCTATCCGTGGGAGGGCCGTATGTTTTCGATGGAACCGGCGTCGCGATGGACGTCATCAGTGGCGGCGGCGGCTACAACGAGGTGACGGTGACGAGCGAGCCATACGCGCCGGTCGATCCGCTCTTCAACGAGAAGGCCCCGCGGGTGTTGCCGCAACGCGTCAAAATGACCGCAGGCCCCGCCATTAGTTCCTTGTCGGCCCTCATCAGTTTTGACCCGGCAAGCTTCGGCATGACAAACCCCGGCAATCTTACCGTTTATCATCGCGAGCAAATCGGCCAAGGACTGTTTGTCCGGCAAACCACGCAATACAATTTCGGCACCGGGAAATTGGAGGCAACCGTGGCGATGAACAACCAGTCCGGCCAATTGGGCGAGTTCATCTTCGGCTATCCTGACGTGGCCGAAGTGGCCTACCCGCCAACCCTGGCAGCGGCGGAGAACTATCGGGGTATTCAGACCTCCGAATTCATCGGTCAATTGCCGGCCACCCCCGGCACGAATTATTCCGTCAACCAGGACCTGCCGGTTTGTCTGGCATGGTCTCCGAACGGCTTGGCCGGGTCCTATCAAATTCAAATCGCCACCAGCAATGACTTCGCCGCCCCCGTGGAGGACCTGGCGGATTTGACGGTGGCTTTCCATGTCTGGAACGCTGCCGCGCCCGGGACGACCTATTATTATCGCGTGAGGACCTCGAATGAGGGCGGCACCAGCACTTGGGCAAGCGGCTCGTTTCACACGGTCGCTCCGATGGTCGCGCTCGCGGCTCCTAACGGCATGGAGGCCTGGCGGCGCGGCTTGAAATTCTTCGTCCAGTGGCAGGGCAACACCCCCGAACCCGTGGTGATCGACCTGTACAAAGGCGGGGTATTCCTGATGGAACTTACCCCAGGCGCCTCCAATACCGGTGCCTATCAGTGGACGATTCCTCTTACCTTGGCACCCGGCAACGATTATTCCATCCGGATAAGGAGTTCCACTGATGCGGCGCTGTTCGATGTGAGCGCGGCGGCCTTTGGCATCGACGTGCCGTATATCAACCCGGGGTCATTGATCCGGCTGTCTAACGGACAGGCACAATTCAGCCTGACCGCGCCGGGCGCGACCCAGGCCAAGGTGCAAGGTTCGATCAACCTGACTGATTGGACGGATTTGCAGACGCTGCCGGTGACCGGCGGCAGCGCGACCTTCACCGACACCGCGACGAATCTGCCCGGCCGCTTTTACCGCCTCTACATCGCGCCCTGAGCTGCCGTGGCGTTGGCGGTGCAGCGTGCAGCCAAGGACCATCAGGGTTCGGTTCAGATCGGTGGAACCTTCGCACCCGGATCATGCCCGGGTTACAGGTGATCATGATCACGGTCTATGCCGATTCGGATTCGATTTTCGAGTCGCTGGCGGCGGGTGCCAGCGGCTATCTATTGAAGCCGGTGCAGTCCCATATCGCCCGGATCTACGAGAATCTACGGCACGACGCCGATCATCCAATGGACTTTCCCCTCGGACGGAACCACGGACGTTCTTTCGATTTCGTGGGATTACGCCGAACCGGCGGCGGACGGCGCCTTCAACGGATTTCCCCTGGCCACGGTGACCGAGTCAATCGGCACCGCAGATTCTAACGGAGTCCAGACGGCCACCGCAACTGTCACCAACGCGTCCGTCGGCGGCTGTTCGTGCGGGTGCGAGCACAGTGAGGAATTGCAATGCCGAAGGAAATCAGACCAATACCAAACAAATGAGAAATCGATTCGTGATGTGGTGCGGGATGACCGTGGAAGAAATGAGCACCAAGCCATGGAATAGCCCGCACGGTGGGATAGAGGTAGGGACGAGGCATTGGCTGGCCCCGCCCCTCCCTCCGAACCGGACTGGCGGATCTCCCGCATCCGGCTCTCCAGTCACGGCTTTGCCAGTTCGGTCCCTGCGGACTTCGTCACTGGATGTCGGCACGCCGCTGCCCACGCCACGCCAGGCGCGCCACATGGACGTCATTGATTCCGACACATCGCGGTTCAGAGTTACATCCCCGAGGCTGGCTGGAGTCTCCCACTCCGGAGGGTGTTGGCGCTTCGCAGCGCACGAGCGCCGGCTTCAGCCGGCCTGGCTTGGGGTGGTGGCATGAGGGGTGTCAAGCGTCGTGGCACGCACCCACGCCGGCTGAAGCCGGCGCTCCTTGATGGTGGGACGGCAAGCAACATATTTCAATTGTTCTCTTGAACACTTCCTTGGCGGTGCTAGGGTGCGGGCGTGACCCCATCACCAGTGGAGATTTTGCGACAGCAACTGCGGGAGAAATTCCCGCAGGCGCACGGGGTGCGGGCGGCATTGGAGGTGGCCGAGGTGGCCGAGGTGGCTGGCCAGCCGATCACGGCGGAGACGTTTCCGGTGGGGGCGATTTCGGAGGTGCTTCCCGCCGGAGCGGGGGCCGGGGTCTTGCTGTTGCTCGCCGGGTTGCTGGGGGAGCCGGACGAGGTGAGCCCGCACCCGGAGCTGGTGGTGGTGGACGGAGCGGATGGTTTTGACCCCGCGTCCTACCCTGGCAAGGCCTGTTCGCGGGTGCTGTGGGTGCGCTGCAACGCGGCCATGGACATGCTCAAAGCGGCGGATTTGCTGGTCCGCGATGGCAATGTGCCCCTGGTGTTGCTGGATGCGACGGGGCTGGCCCGCCGGGATCTCGCGGCGCTGCCGACCTCCGCCTGGTGGCGGCTGAAGCAAGCCACCGAGCACAGCGGCTGTCGGCTGGTGGTGCTCGCCCCATTCCCGTTGGTGGCGTCCGCCAGCCTGCGGCTGACGCTCTCGGCCGAGCTTGTGCTCGGGGATTTTGATTGTCCGCGCCACGAGTTGTTGCAGCGCCTGCGAACGGTGCCGCAACGGCTGCGCCAGGCCACTTGAACCCCACCATGTTTGCCGCGTTGCATATTCCTGATTTCCCCATGGTGGCCGCCCTGCGGGGGCGGCCGGAGGGGCGAACTCGGCCCGGCGCGGTGTTGGCGGCTCCGCCGGGAGCAACCCGACAGGCGAAACTGCCATTATTGTTGGCGGTGAACCGGGCGGCTCGGGTGGCGGGCCTTGCCGCCGGGTGGTCGCTCAACCGCGCCTTGGTCCGGTGTCCGGATTTGCTGACGCTGGCCCGTGACCCTGCCGCCGAGGCGGCGCTGACGAGCGAACTGAGCCGCCTGGGGGAATCGCTCACGCCGGACCTGGAAATCACGACCGAGGATTGCGTGCTGCTGGATCTATCCATGCGGGCGACAGCGGTGGAACGCATGCTTGAAACCATGGATTCAAACGACTGCGAACTGTCTTGTTCCCAATCGTTTACGCCGGATTTGGCGCATCTGGCAGTGCTTCACGAAGCGACGCGGGGACGGGTGGTGGCAGCGGCGGATCTGGCGGTGCTGCCGCTTGAGGTGCTGGGTTGGCTGGTGGGTGGTGGGGTGGGTGGTGGGATGTGCGTGACGGTTCCAAAGTGCCGCCACGAGGGTTTGGGACTGTTGGAATTGTGGGGATTGCGGACACTTGGGGATTTCATGAAACTGCCGCGCCAGGCCTTGGCGGAGCGCCTGGGGCCGGAGGTCGGCCACTGGCACGACGTGCTGCATGGCAAAGCGTGCCGCTTGCTGCGCTTGCATCGGCCGCCGGAGACCTTCGCCCAAGCCTTCGATTTCGAGGTTCCGGTGGTTTCGCTGGAGCCGCTGGTGTTTGCGCTCAAACGCTTGCTGCACACGCTGGCGGCACGCTTGGCAGCACGCCATCTGGCGGCAGATCGTCTCGATTTCCGATTGGTTCTGGAATCCGGTGCGGTGGTCAGCCGCCAACTTCGCTTGCCCGAGCCGCAAACCTCGGTCGAGGGCCTGCTGCCGCCGCTGCAGGCATTGTTGGATTCGCTGCGTCTGGAGGCGGCGGTAACCGGGCTGGAACTCGATGCCGGAACCACCTTTGCGACGTCCGCGCAGCGCGAATGGTTTGGCCGCAGTCTGCCCCAGCCCGCACGCTGGGCGGAAACCCTCGCCAAACTGGAAGCCATGCTCGGGCCCGGACGGGTGGGGATTCCGCTGCCGCCCGCGTCCTTCAGGCCGGATGCGTTGGGGTTGCGTCCGGCGCTGGGGGCGGCGGGGGCGGTTCCCGGTGCGGGGTTTCTTCCGGAGGCGGCGGTGCCGTTGCACCGGTACCGCCCACCTTGCGAAATCGCCGTGGCCAGCGAGTCGCGCGACAGCCGACCGTGGCCACTGGCCCTGCTCACCGGCCCGCATCCGGGCCGGATCGTGGATTGGCGGGGACCATTTCCAGCCTCCGGCGCGTGGTGGGAGCCCGCCGCAGCCTGGCAACGGCTGGAATGGGACATCCAACTCGACAGCCGCCACCTGCTGCGGCTGGTCTATCAAACGCCGGCACGCTGGCAACTCGATGGCATCTACCCATGACCGCTCCCTTTGCAGAACTGCATGCACGCTCGGCCTTTTCCTTTCTGGATGGGGCCAGCCAACCGGAGTCGCTGGTCCGCCACGCCGCCAGCCTCGGCTACCAAACCATCGCCATCACCGACCTCGCCGGCTTTTACGGATCGGCCCGCGCCCATCATGCCGCCCGCGAGGCCGGCATCCGCGCGGTGGTGGGCAGCATGTTAGAACTGCCCGACGGCTCG
Organism: Verrucomicrobiota bacterium; assembly: GCA_026397725.1. GTDB lineage: Bacteria > Verrucomicrobiota > Verrucomicrobiia > Verrucomicrobiales > Akkermansiaceae > Luteolibacter. The sequence goes on from JAPLUI010000183.1 coordinate 17,959, forward strand.
CGCCTGCCCGTGCTCTGTGCCACGCGCGACGGCTACCGGATGCTCTCGCGACATCTGACCGACTGGCATTTTGCAGCGGCAAACCGCAGTCGCACTGGCGGTCGCGCAGCCACCCCTGAAAACCGCATCAAAACCGGCGGGACGCCCAATCCGGTTCGCTTGGCGCTGCCTGATGGGATCACAGGCTTCAAGCCTGTGATGGCAGACCGCGCATCCTGCCGGTCCGCTCATGAAACGACCGGCCGGATGCCCGTCGGCCATGACAGGCAGGATGCCTGTCCTCCAGACGGCTGTGCACCAGGCTTTGCCGGCGGGGATTTGATCGCACTAACCGGCGACCGCGACGGACCGCTGTGCCGACCCTTGTTGCGCGGTGACCGGCTGGGCGCCCAGCAAGCCGCCAGGCACTTGCTTGACCGCTTCGGGCACGGCAACGTCTATGTGGAACTCAACCGCCACGGCTTGCGGGACGACGGCCGCCTGAACCGCCACTTGATCGAGCTGGCCGCGCACCTGCGCTTGCCGGTGTTAGCCAGCAACGCGCCCTTGCACGCCACGCGCGGCGAGCGGCGACTCGCCGATGCCTTCACCTGCCTGCGCCATCATGTGGCGCTCGATCACGCGGGGCGCTTGCTGGCCCCGAATGGCGAGCGGCATCTGAAGTCGCCGCAGGCCATGGCCGACCTCTTCGCGGATGTGCCGGATGCTGTTAGAAACACGTTGCGGCTGGCGGCACGGCTTGATTTCACCCTGGCAAACCTCAACTACCGCTTCCCGGATTTTCCCGATGGCCGCGGCAATCCCTTGTCGCTGGGGGAACAATCGACGCTGCTGAGGCGCTTCGTCTATGCCGGTGCCTCGCGCCGCTACGGGGTTTGTAGTAGGAAGGTGCGCGACCAACTCGAGCACGAGCTGGCGATGATTCAAAAGCTGGGATTTCCGGGGTATTTTCTCATCGTCAATGACTTGGTGGAATTCGCGCGGGGGCGGGGGATTCTGTGTCAGGGGCGGGGCTCGGCGGCGAATTCGGCGGTCTGTTATGCGTTGGGTATCACGGCGGTCGATCCGGTCGGCTGCGGCTTGTTGTTTGAGCGCTTTCTCAGCGAGAACCGCCAGAGCTGGCCGGACATCGACATTGATTTTCCCTCGGGCGAACGTCGCGAGGAAGTCATCCAGCACGTTTTTTCCAAGTACGGCGCGCGCAATGCCGCGATGACCGCCAACGTCATCACCTATCGGCGGCGTTCCGCGTTCCGCGAAATGAGCAAGGTGCTCGGCCTGCCACCCGAGACCGCCGCACGCTTTTCTAACCGACCATCGGCCTTCCGTGGCGAGGGCTCGCGGGATGAGGACGCGCCGGACGAGCCGGAGGCGGAGTTCGAGGACCTGGTGGCTGGCATCCTGCCGCCCTCGCATCCCCGGCTGCCGGCGCTGTCCCATCTCTATCATGCGGTGCTCGGCATGCCGCGCCACCTCGGCCAACACTCGGGCGGCATGATCGTCTGCGACCACGGCCTCGATGCAGTGGTGCCCTTGCAACCGGCCACCATGCCCGGCCGCAACGTCGTCCAGTGGGACAAGGACGATTGCGAGGACCTGGGCATCGTCAAGATCGATTTGTTAGGTCTGGGCATGCTCGCGGCGATGGAGCAGGCCTTGGAGATTTGCGCCCGCCGCGGGCGGCCGGTTGAGCTGGCCGCCATCCCGAAGGATGATCCGGCGGTCTTCGAGCTGTTGTGCCGTGCGGATACGGTCGGCACGTTCCAAGTGGAAAGCCGGGCGCAGATGGCCACCTTGCCGGTGATGCGGCCGGCGACGTTTTACGATCTGGCCATCGAGGTGGCGATCATCCGGCCGGGGCCGATTGTCGGGGATTTGGTCCATCCCTATCTGAACCGCCGCAACGGGCGCGAGAAAATCGATTTCATCCATCCGGACTGTGAGGAGATTCTCAGTCGCACGCTGGGGGTGCCCCTGTTTCAGGAACAGGTGCTGCGGATGGCGATGGCGGTGGCCGGCTTCAGCGGCGCGGAGGCCGACGAACTCCGGCGGGCCATGGCCTGCAAGCGCAGCGACGAACGCATGGAACGGGTGAGCGCCAAACTCCGCCAGCGCATGAGCGAACGCGGGGTGGCCGCCGTGGTGCAGGAAAAAGTCGTGAACTCCATCGGCTCGTTCGCGCTCTATGGCTTTCCCGAGAGCCATGCCATCTCCTTTGCCCTGATCGCTTACGCGAGTTGTTGGCTCAAGGTCCATCACCCGGCGGCATTCTATGCCGGACTCATCAACCATCAGCCGATGGGCTTTTATTCGGTCAACACCCTCATCCAGGACGCACGACGCCACGGACTGCGGATCAAACCGGTGTGCTGCCTGCACAGCGGTGCGCTAACGGAAGTGGTGGACGACACCACCTTGCGGCTCGGCCTGCACCGACTCAAGGGGCTGGGCTCCGCCACGATTGTCAGAATCATCGCCGAGCGGACGCGGGAGCCATTTGATTCCATCGAGGATTTCCTGGCGCGGGTCCGGCCGGGCGCGAGGGAAAAGCGCCTGTTAGCCCAGGCCGGCGCCTTGAACGAATTGCCGGCAACCGGCCACCGGCGGCAGGCCTTGTGGCAGGTCGAGTTGCCCTTGCATGACGACTTGTTGCGGCCCGGCGCTGCGCACCGCCAAGGCCCCCTTCCGCCGATGACGCCGACCGAACGGCTGGCGGCCGACATGGTGGCACAGGGCGCCACCACCGGGCCGCATCCGCTGCGGCTGTGGCGCGAGGCGGCTGGCACGCCGGAAATCCTGCGGGCCCGCGACCTCCAACATTTGCCTAACGGCTTGCGGGTGGCGCTGGCCGGCATGGCGATTTGCCGCCAGCGGCCGGGCACCGCCAAGGGCCACTGCTTCATCTCCCTGGAAGACGAGACCGGCGTGGCCAACCTGTTCGTGCCCAGGGCGACGTTCCAGCGGCTGCGCCTCGTCATCACCAGCACGCCGTTTCTGTTAGCACACGGCCGCCTCCAGCGCTCCGCGGGTGATCAACCGGTGCTGTACATCACCCACCTCGAGCCGTTGCCGGGCAGCGCCGCCGGCCACGCCGCAGAGTCCCATGATTTCCGGTGAGGGGGAACCATGGAATCCGTGGTGAACAATCTCCAAGCGGCAAGCACCTCCGCGGCGCATGGTTTCTCGGGTGGCAGCCGCGCCGATGCCGTGGCATTTCTTGTGCTTACTTGGGTATGACATCCACGGCCGCATCGTCTTCACCAACAGCAAGGGCTTGGTGGGCGTCGGCCTCCCGCGCAAGCGCGGCAAGAAAGACCCCGATATCACCCTCATTCTGCCCGACGGACGTGCCCGCCCGGTCCAAGGCTGGGAAGAACTCCGCCAGCTCCAGGAATCCGGCGACCTCCCCGACGGCTCCCTCGCCACCACCACCGTCCTCGACGACACCCTCCCCGGCGGCCCGAGAAGAGTGGAGCGGCGGTATGTGGCACCATTTGCGCTGGCAAACCGGGAGGCGGATTACAGGGTGGCTTGGGAGTTTTTTAAGGATGAAGGATGAAGGATGAAAGGAAGAGAATGAAGAAGAAGTCCGATTGACAAAAGAGTGATAATAGGTAAAATACAGATTACCTAATCACATCAAACAAGCATGGGAATCCCAAAAGCAGAGCTATTTTCCGTCCTCCAGGAATTCAACCCCTGGTGGAGCGGCCAGCCCGTGGCGGACCTTCCAGACTGGGAGCGGACGGCATCCCGGCAGATTCGGGCGTGGATCGACGATCGGGAAACCAAGCGAGCGCTGCTGTTGACCGGTGCCCGCCAAGTGGGCAAGACGACGCTGTTCCGCCAGGCCATCCGTCGACTGGTGGCAGATGGCTTCCCTCCGGCAAACCTGCTCTACGCCACCTTCGACCACCCGATCCTCAAACTGGCCGGGCTGGAGAGAACCTTGTAGGCATGGGATGAGTTATTTCCCCCAGTGGCGGGGCACCCACGCATGCTGTTTCTCGACGAGATCCAATTCGTGCCCGACTGGCAGACCTGGCTGAAGCACCAATCGGACTTTCAGCGCGGCCGTCGGATCGCGGCCACCGGCTCCGCCAGTCCGTTGCGCGATGCCTCGGCGGAATCCGGCGTGGGGCGCTGGGAGACGATCCCGCTGCCGACGCTGTCATTTGCAGAATACCTGCGCTTGCGGCAGATCGAGATTCCCGCCCTGCCGGAAGTGCGCTCGCTGCGCCATCTCTTCGAGTGGACGCCGGGCGAGTTCTCCCGGTCGGCGACCCTCGCTCGGCCGCTGTCGGCGCATTTCCACGAATACCTCCTGCGCGGCGGCTTCCCGGAACCGGCGCTGGTCAACGACTTGACCCGTTGCCAACGGCTGCTGCGCGAGGACATCGTGGACAAAGTGCTCAAGCGCGACATGACCGCCCTCTACGGCGTGCGCCGGGTGCTGGAGGTGGAGAAAATCTTCCTCTACCTCTGCTACCACGACGGCGGCATCCTCGACGTGCCGACGCTGTCGAAGGAACTGGACGGCATCAACCGCCAGTCGGTGAACAATTTTCTCGACCTGTTCGAGGCCACGCACCTGATCTGCCGGTTGCGCCCGCATGGCTACGGCAAGGAAGTGCTGCGCGGGCGCTCCAAGATCTACCTGGCGGACGCCGCGCTGCCGGGAGCCGTGCTGCTGCTTGGCCGCCGCCTGCTGGAGAAGCCCGACCGGCTTGGCGCGGCGGTGGAGACCGCATTTTTCAAACACCTCTTCACCCGCTACTATCCCGACCAGCCGTCCTTTTCCTACTGGCAGGACAAGAAGAACCGCGACCTTGAGGTGGATCTGATCGCCCAGACGGGCGACCGCCTCGTGCCCTTCGAGGTGAAATATCAAGACGCCGAACCCACCCCACGGAAGCTCAAGGGGCTCCGCCTCTTCCTCGAGGAGAAAAATATCGACCAAGGCTACGTCATCACCCAGCGCTGGGAGGATTTCGGCGTCATCGAGACTTGCTCCGCCCGCCAGGGGCATGAACGCGAGAAGCTGGACGCGAAGATCCTGGCCATCCCGGCCCCGCTCGCCTGCCTCTGGCTTTCCGATTGATTCCTTCATCCATAATAACATCACCGATGCACAATAAACTTGACGGGTTTATTGTGCGAAAGTAGGTTTATCCACATGCCGACCTTGGAACAACGCCTGACCGACTACCTGGCGACGATCACAGGAAGCGCCAGCGATTTCAGGGATGCCCCTGGAGCGGCGGCGAGCCGTTTGCCCTTGTTCCTGCGGGAGCGCTACCAGCTTCGCAGCCTCGGGCTATTCGGGCGGGAGTGCCTGATGGCTCTGGAGACCCCCGGTTGGGAAACCGGCTCCCCGGCGGAATACGCCGCCCATGCCCAGACGATGCTGGCCCAGTTCTCCGAACCGGTCACGTTGGTGGTTCCACAAGTGGCGTCCTATGCCAGAAACCGGATGGTCCAGGCCGGCATTCCCTTCATCGTGCCCGGCAGCCAGCTCTTTATGCCCTTCATGATGGTGGACCTGCGCGAGCGCTTCTCGACACCCGCCACGGACGCAGGCCAGCCCCTCACCCCGGCGGCCCAGTGCATCCTGCTCTACCACCTGCTGCGCACGCCGCTGCATGGCATGCCGCTACAGGACATCGCCAAGCTCACCGGCTATTCCGCGATGATGGTCACACGGGTGAAGGACGAGTGGGAAACGAACAGCCTATGCCAAACGTCCCGCGTCGGCCGATCGGTGGTGGTCGAGTTCGCGGCCAACGGGCTCGAACTCTGGCGCAAAGCCGAGCCACTCCTCAGCAGTCCGGCCAGAAAAAAGCACTGGGGCCGCTGGAGCCGACCAGAGCGACCTGCCTTGGCCGCAGGCTACACCGCCCTGAGCCGCACCACCATGATGGTGGAGGATGACCCCGTGCCAATCGTGGCGCTGCATCGCAAGGACTTCCGCGCCCTGCATGAAAAGGAAACCTTCCGCACCGTCAGCGAATACGAGGAGGCAAATGTCCTCATCCAGGAATGGAGCTACAATCCCCGCCTCCTTAGCGATGGTCCCTGCGTGGACCCGCTCTCCCTCATGCTCAGCCTGCGCGCCGACAACGACGACCGCGTGCAGCAACAACTCCAAACCGTGCTGGATGGGGCGTTCTCCGGCGCTTCACCAAACAAATGAACCCCAACTACATCAACGACACGGATGCTCTCGTGTGGGCGACACACTATGCTGTGGAGGTGGAATTCTTTTACTGTCTGGACCGGGGTGATGACCTAAATGTCCAAGACGAGCATGGCCGCACGGCCCTACATGCAGCCGCCGAAGAGGGGTGGACGTATTATGCCGCCATTCTAATTGAACGTGGTGCCGACGTTCACAAAGCGGACATGGAGGGTGACACGCCCCTCGACTACGCCGTCTTCCACGAGCATCACGAAATAGCCGAACTTCTCCGTGGACACGGAGCGCGTGACCGTGATGGACCATCAGCCAGGCAGAAGTTGGAAGATGCGGTTTACGAAGGATTTGCCTCTGTAGATGCCGCGAAGCGTCTTCTCTCGATGATCGAAGAACAGAAATCGATGGCGGTGGACTCGATACCTACTCCCAGCACACCTCAAGCGGAGAAGGAGCCGCACCACGGGCGGTCATAAGTCATCCTGAACGCATATGGTCAAAGGCATCGACATCTTTCGTGAGCGCTTCAGGAGTTTTCCAGACTCCTTGGTGCTGATCGGAGGGGCCGCCTGTGACGAATGGTTCAGCCGCCTCGGCATGACCTTCCGCGCCACCCGGGATCTCGACATCGTTCTCATCCTCGAAGCCGTCACCGATAACTTCGTGGCCGCAATGCGCGGTTCCATCGACGAGGGCGGCTACGAAATCCGCGAACGCAGCGAGGGCGGCCCGCCGGTTCTCTACCGCTTCTCCAAACCGACAGACGACCGGTTTCCCGCCATGCTTGAAATCTTCAGCCGCCTCCCCGAAGGCATCTCCCTGGCCGATGACCAGACCATCGTCCCGATCCCGACCAGGCAGGACAGCCACAGCCTCTCGGCCATACTGGTGGATGCCGATTACCATGCCCTGATCCGCCTGCATCAGGAACCCCGCGACGGCATCGCTTTCGTCACCGCGACGGCGCTCATCCCCCTCAAGGCCAAGGCCTGGCTCGACCTCAGCGAACGCAAGCTCGCTGGCCAGGCCATTGATGCCAAGGACATCACCAAGCACCGCGCGGATGTCTTCCGCCTGGCCGCCACCCTACCCGGGGACACCACGGTGGAACTAACCGCCGCCATCCGCGCCGATCTGGCGACGTTCCTCAAAGCATTCCCTGACGATTCGCCGGAATGGCCGGCCATCCTCAGCGCAATCAAAAACACCGTCGGCGGAAACCTCCGGCCCGACGCGCTCCGCACCGCCATCCAAACCTTCTTCCAAGTTTCCTGACATGGACATCGCCCTGATCAGCAACTGCGTCCACCCTAACTCCTTAACCTATGTCAACGTCACTCCACGACGCCAAAGCGGCTGTGTCGGGGCCGGAGCAAAACTAGACAGAGACGGAGCAAAACTGGACAGAGACGGAGCAAAACTGGATTTCTTCTGTTAGAGGCTGAATCGACTGGCGGTCAGAGGGGTTGGGTTGCGAGGATCGGCTGACGTCCGCAGG
>JAPLUI010000258.1 GCA_026397725.1 Verrucomicrobiota bacterium
AACCAGGCGGTGGTGGTATCGGCAGTTGGAAGGAGATTGATGAGTGCTGAGTGTTGATTTTTGAGGTTTGAATGGAAGATGAGGAATTCGCCTTTCAGTCACTTCTGAAATCAAAATTCGACAATCATCACTCATCAATCCATTTGGCGGGTTGATCCAGGCCTCGGCCCAGCGGATGTAGTAGTCGCGGGCGGCGGGGCGGATGGCGTTGGTTTCAAGGCGGTGGAGGAAGTTCAACCGGGCCGGAGTCGCGGCGGAACCATCGGGTGGGGGTTGTGCGGTCTTGAACATGGCGCCAGGATAGCAGTTCACAAGAACATATCAATGGAAATTTTCAAAAACTTCTCCCGCCTTGGCACAGCTTGCCGCCCGTTGCCACTGGCGGATTCCGGCGTGGATCGGCATATTGTGGTCCGCTGGAACAGGCTAACAGACGTAATTTGTTGAAAACCCCCTTAAGTCGGTTAGACCTGGCGACAAAACGAGCGTTTGAATGCGTCGCAACCCGTTGATTGTGAACAGGAAATCTATTAAGTGGGGCGACAAAGTCCTCGGGTCTCCCCGCCCCCCTCCAAATCATGTGAAAGGTGATTTTTTCAGATTCACACATTTCTCACGTCGGAAATCGGCCGTTTTTCGGTCAAAACCGGCATGGTCGAGGCGTCGGAAACCATTGATAATTAGGGAACTGCGGATTTTGAGCCAGTTATGGAGTCTGTTATTTATGCCCCTTCGGGAGGTGTAAAGCACCCCCCCGAAAAGTGTAAAGCGGCGGCGGTTTTTCGGGCGGGGAATCCGTGGGCTGAAGGCCTTGCACGAGCCGGTGGCCTGGCTGGGGGGGGCGGGGAAATGGGGGTTGCGCCGAAGCGTGCGGCAGCGGGTTGGCACTGGGAGCGCCAGGTGCAGAGCCAGTGACAGGCGGTGGCGGAGTCCTGGTTTTTTCATTTCACGGACAAGACATCGCATTTCACGAAGATCATCACCTTGCGAGTCATGTCAACTTCACCCTTTGCATCCTTGGGTGACTGGACCGAGGCTAACATATATTGGCCTTTGATGCAGATGATGGCGGTGTTGAGGCGGATGACATAGAAGTTCGGTACGGACTTCTTGACCGAATTCCCAAGAGAATCCTTGCCCTCGTGCCAGACCGTGTCACCCGTGCTCCAAATCAATTCCGGGTTGAAACGGAGATCGATGGTTTTGTTGTCATTATCGAGGGTTGGTTCTATTTCCAAGGTGTTTCCAACGTTGCGGGTTTCAAACGCGGTCGGGTCGCAAATTGTAGGAGGAGGGTCTTTCAACCTTTTGTTGAACATGCTGTCGGCGTATTCGGTCGGATAGATGGTCTCATGGATCGATTCGGCAGTGGCCTTCTGGCCGGTTTTGACGACGAGGATTTGGGTTTCGAGCACCTTGGCGTCGTTCTTGGCGACCATGTCCTGGAGTTGTTCGCGCAGTTTGGTGGCGTCGGCGCTGGCGGGTTTTGCGAGAAACAACTTGGTGAGCGATTCGTGGGAGAGTTCGATGTATTCCGCCTGGACCTGTACCAGTTTTGGCGAGGAGGCATGGGGGTCGCACGGATCGGTAGCGGCTGGGCTATCAGAAGCGCCGGAGGGTCTTCCGGGTGCCGGTGGAACGGGGTCTTGATTTTGGGCGAGGACGAAAAATCCGCAGCCCGCGAGGGTCAAGCCGGTGACAATCCAGGATCTTTTCATAACGATGGGCGGATGCTAGCAGTTTGTGGAATGGGCGGCAAGAAACATAACTCATTCCAGCAGGATCCAGCGCGGCATATTGCTAACGAATTTGCTTTCCGGGTGAAGGCCGTTGCAAGAGCCGGTGGCCGGACCGGAGGACGGAAAAAGGGGGGGGGCTCATCAAATTCAATCGCTCATAGCAGGTTCCAAGGGGACGGATTGTGCGGTCCTTGTGTGGTCGGCCGGAATTTCAGCGGAGGTGGTGATTGATTGAGCAACTCTTCGTGTGATACATGGATTTGGCACCGTGGATTCCTGATCATGGCCGGATTGCCATCACCCTCACCGCAGGTCCTGATTCAACCACCGCAGCCCCCCGGCGGCAAGGGGAATGTGGCGGGGTGCGCGACTATGTCGGTAGCCGAGGTCCGGCAACTGAGGCGGTCACCTTGGCATGGCGGCTTTGCCCGTTGAATCCGCTCCGCCAGGCGGCAATCCGCCATGGACAGGCCAGCCGCTGGCAACGGGAGCCGTCAATTGTGACTTGACGCTCCTGATAACTTGCCAAATAGATCGTCGCGAAATTTCTCACCACCCATTCCCCCGCCCCACTCCCCCGCCCCATTCATGCTCCAGCAATTGTTTCAACTTGAACGCCACCGTACCACCCTGGGTCGCGAATTGCAAGCCGGGCTGACCACCTTTGCGGCGATGGCATACATTCTCGCGGTGAATCCCGCAATCCTCGCCAACGCTGGCATGGACAAGGGCGCGCTCGTCACCGTCACCGCACTCACGGCCGCACTATCGACCGTGATCATGGCCTTGCTAACCAATTATCCCATCGCGCTCGCGCCCGGCATGGGCATCAACGCCTTCTTCGCCTTCACCATTGTCATCGGCAGAGGTCAGCCGTGGTCAGAGGCACTCGGCATGGTCTTTGTCAACGGGTTGATCTTCCTCGCTCTATCCGTTTCCGGGATCCGGGAGAAGATCATCGCGGCCATTCCCCGCTCGCTGAAAACCGCCATCACCTGCGGCATCGGCCTGTTTATCGCCTTTATCGGCCTGAAAAACGGCGGCGTCATCGGCTCCGATCCCGTCACCTTCGTTAGCGTCGGCGACTTCACCTCAGGCCCGGTTGCCCTCTGCCTCGCCGGGGTGCTCCTTACCATCATCCTCGTCGCGCGTGGCGTACCCGGTGCCATCGTCATTGGCATCGCCAGCGTCACGCTCGGCGGTCTCTTCGTGCCCGCCATGGCGGATGCCAAGGTCACCCAACTGCCAGCCAGTCTCATGGCACTGCCACACTCGCCGGCGCCCGTTTTGCTCAAACTCACGTTTCATTTTCTGACCAACTGGGCCGCCTTCGCCGTCGCCCTGCCATTGATTCTCACCCTGTTGCTGGTCGATATGTTCGACAACCTTGGCACCCTCATCGGCGTTACCAAGCGTGCCGGGCTCCTCGCCGCCGATGGCACCCTGCCCAAGGCCGGTCGCGCCCTGCTCGCCGACTCGCTGGCGACCCTCGCCAGCGCGCTCTGCGGCACCTCCACGGTCGTCAGCTACATCGAGTCCGCTGCTGGCGTCGAAGCCGGCGGTCGCACCGGTCTGACCTCGCTCACGACCGCGACCTTGTTTCTCTGTGCTTTGTTCTTCACGCCACTGATTCTCATGGTGCCCGCCGCTGCCACCGCCCCCGCACTCGTCGTCGTTGGCATCATCATGATGCAGTCCGTCGTCGAAATCGAGATGAGCGACTTCGAGGTCGCCGCCCCTGCGGTACTAACGATCATGGCAATTCCGCTCACGTTCAGCATTGCCGAAGGCATCGGCATCGGCCTGATTACCGCCGCGCTGCTCGCCCTCGCCCTCGGCAAACCCGGCTCGTTCACCACCGTCGGCTACATCGTCGCGGGCATCTTCTTCCTTCAGTTCTTCAAGATTTTCCCGTTCACAGGATGAGTGAAAATCCGGATGGGGCCGTTCCGCATCGCCACCGCCACCGCGGTCGTCAACCCGCTCGATCCGAACACCCCCGATGGTCTCATCGAAGTTCGCTGCTTCCAGCAAGGCGCCTGGGCCTTGCCCGCTGGCAACCCACACCTCCATGCGCCCTGCCACCACGGGCTGCCAAGCGCTTTCAAAGCGGCCTGCGCAAGCACCCGGAACGCGGCCGGAGAAAAGGGAAATTTTTTAGTGGTGTTTGCGGGTGGGTCGGCTAGTCTCGGCTCACGGGTGGCCCCCATGGTGGGGCTGCCGTCAAGGAAACGACGCAACAATCACAACATTCCGAACATGAATCACAATACAAGCCGAAGAGCCTTCCTCAAGACCTCCGCGAAAGTGGTGGTGGCCAGCCAGTTGGGCTGCAACATCCTGCACGCTCAGAACAAGGGCGACAAACTCCGCCTGGCCATCGTCGGTACCGGCGGCAAGGGCGGCGAACACCTGAACTGCGCGAAGCGGGCGGGCGACATCGTCGTCGCCCACTGCGACATTGACACCACTCGCCAGGGCATGGCGCCAGGCACTTGGCCGGGCTCCAAGTTCTATCAAGACTACCGCGAGCTGTTTGACAAGGAAATGAAGAATATCGATGCGGTGATGGTGGCGACGCCGGATCACAGTCACTACCAACCCACCGCCTTGGCCATGGCTGCCGGCAAACACTGCTACACGCAAAAGCCGCTCGTCCACACGGTCTGGGAAGCCCGCCAGTTGAAACTGGGGGTGGAAAAACACAAGGTGGCCACGCAGATGGGCAACCAGGGCCACTCCGGGGAAGGCAACCGCTTGATCTACGAATACGTCAACGGCGGCATGCTCGGCGATGTGTCGGAAATCCACTGTGTAACCAACCGCCCGATCTGGCCGCAGGGGGGGCCGCGTCCTGAGGGTGAGGATCCGGTGCCTGCCAACGTCAACTGGGACTTGTGGCTTGGGCCGGCCCCGCTGCGTCCCTACAAGAACGGGGTTTACCATGACTTCAAATGGCGCGGATTTTATGACTTCGGGGGTGGCGCGCTCGCCGACATGGCCTGCCACACCATGGACAGCATCTTCTGGTCGATGAATCCGGGAGTGCCCAGGAGTGTGGAAGTGCTCGAAATCTACAAGCACAGCGCCGACATGTTCCCATCCGGCGCCATTTTCCGCTGGGTCTTCCCCGCCGGCAAACTGCCCAACGGCAAGGCCCGCCCGGAACTCACCATTTACTGGTATGAAGGCAAGCTGCTCAAGGACGGCAAGGAAGTACCCGCGCTGGAGCGCGTCCGCCGCCCGGCCAAATTGGAGGCCAGCCGGAGAATGCCGGAAAGCGGCAACGTCTATTTCGGCAGCAAGGCGGATCTGCTCATTCAGGGCGACTACGGTGACAGCCCGCGCATCGTCACCGCCGCAGGTGAGCCGGCCGTGGGCAAACCGCCACAACTGCTGGAGCGCAATCCGGATGGCAGCGGCGACTACGGCCAATATGCCGAATGGCGTCACGCCTGTGTCGGTGAGAAAGACTGGAAGCATCCGGGTTCCAACTTCACCTATGCGGCCCCCTTCACGGAGGCCATCCTGCTAGGCAACATCGCCCTCCGCGTCGGCAAACTGGGCGAGAAACTCGAGTACGATGCCACGCAGATGAAGTTCACCAACAACGACGAGGCCAACCGCTACCTCAACAAGACCTACCGCAAAGGCTGGGAACCGCTCAAATTGGCCTAAGACCGATTCCGGACAATAACCTCTTGCCGTCAGGCACGCCCGTACCTGATGGCAAGACTTTGGCTTGTGCCAGTGCGGTGCAGGTATGGAGTGCGGTGGGAAGCGCAGCGCCACACCGCTGTGGCTAAATCCCGGCGACCGCTGCAGCCGAACAATGGTCCGGTTCGTCACCAGGGTCCGGCGTTCCCGTTCTCAGCAAAGAACCCGGCGGGCGGGTGTAGAACCTGGAGTAACCTGGGCGCGATAAGGAGCCACCACATTCTTGTGGTGGTTGAGGAAGCGTGGCCGGTGAGTGCGTGCCCAAGGCTCTGCTCACGGCCGATCCTTCCACCCGACGACAGGAATGTCGTCGCTCCTTAGCGGGCGCGATAAGGAGCCACCACATTCCTGTGGTGGTTGAGGAAGCGTGGCCGGTGAGTGCGTGCCCAAGGCTCTGCTCACGGGCGATCCTGCCACCCGACGACAGGAATGTCGTCGCTCCTTAACGGGCACCATCGGAGCCAAGTTACTCGGGAGCGGCGTGACCGCCCGCGAGACGAACTGCGCCTCGTGGGAACCCCGCAGCTCTAACGGTTCAGCCAAAGCGGTGTGGCGGGCTGCGCCCTTCCCACCGCACTCCATACTATGGCTTGCGCCCGTGCGGCGCAGGTATGGGGTGCGGTGGGAAGCGCAGCGCCACACCGCTGTGGCCAATACCTATAACTTCTGCACATGGAGGCGCATGAAGAGCCGTGCCGCGCCGGTGATTGGCACGCTGGCCCTGGCCGTCACCAGCCAGTAGCCACCCATGTCAACGCGCCCGGTTTCCACGGCCGCAGGCAACCATGAGCCGGAGGTCAGATCCTCGCTGGTTTCCACAAAGACGAGGACGTCGGTGGCCTGCTGGTTCAGGCGGTAGGTCAGGGTAAGGTAACCATCCTGCCGGCCGGCGGTGGGCAGGCCGTTGGCATCGGAGAGCTTGGGGTTGAGGGCAAGCGCGTATTCCATCAGGTTGGCGATGCCGTCATGATCGGGGTCGGCGTTGTCACCGCTGATCGCGGGATCACCCAACTCGGCAGCGGTGAAATTGCTCAGTTTCCAGATCTCGTAAGGCGGGGGCACCGGCAGGGCGAGTTGCAGGATCGCTGAGTTGCCAGGGATGCCATTGACGAATACCGTCACCAGGGCATAGCCTTGGGGAAAATCCGTGATGGCAGTGGAGGAAAAGCCACTGGCCGACCAGCTCACGGGTGGCAGCACGGCAGTGCGGCCACTGTCCATGGCCCGCAACTCGACAACCGGACAATCGCTGGACGAGTTCTGGGTGCCATTGCCGCCGGAGGCACCGGACAGCCCGCGGAACCGGGAACCGGTTAGAGTCAGGCTGTCACCGGGCACCAGCGATGCTGGAAAGCCGCTGATTTCCGGGCGGGAAGTGCTGGCGAAGCCGAGGCCGACGTCATAGGTCTCCCCGCCGTTCAAGGTGCCTGTGAGGCCGGTGCCGCCATGGGCCAGCACCCTGCCATTGGGCAGGCAGGTGGCGGTGTGGAACTCACGTTTGGCGCCAAGGTAGCCGCTGCTTTGCCAGGCTCCGTCGGCCGGATCATACAACTCCGTGGAATCGGCAACCCCGCTTGCGCCGGAACCGCCGGCAATGAGCACCTTGCCATTGGACAGCAGGGTCGCCGTGTGATAGGCCCGCGCCAGGGCCAGCACGCCCGGGGTGGAGGTCCACGTCCCGGTGGCGGGATCGTAGAGCTGCGAGTTGTGCTGATAGGTCGAGCCCGCGCTGCCTCCCGCCACCAGCACCAGGCCGCTTGGCAGCAAGGTGGCGGTGTGACCTTTGCAGGCGACGGCCAGGTTGCCGGCGGGGGTCCAGCCACCGGTGGCGGGATCATATAACTCCGCACTCGCCAGCACCCCGCCATTCTCACCCGCCGTAACCAGCACCTTGCCATTGGCCAGCAGCGTGGCGGTGTGGGAATCACGCGCTGCCGCCAGTGCGCCGGTAGCCGACCAGATCCCGGTCAGCGGATTATAGATCTCGGCGCTGGCCAGCACGCCAGTTGAGGCTCGGCCGCCGGCGACGAGCACCCTGCCATCGGCTAACAAAGTGGCGGTGTGCAGGAAGCGGGCGGTGCTCAGGGAGCCGCCGGAGGACCACACCCCGATGCTTGGATAGTAGAGTTCCGCGCTGGCGAGGGCCGCGCTGTTTTGCCCGCCGGTGACAAGCAGCCTGCCGTTGGTCAGCAGCGTGGCGGTGTGATCACGGCGGGCCGTCATCAACCCGCCACCCGCCGACCAGGCACCGGTGGAGGGCTGGTAAAGCTCCGTGGTGGA
This sequence comes from Verrucomicrobiota bacterium, assembly GCA_026397725.1. Taxonomy (GTDB): domain Bacteria; phylum Verrucomicrobiota; class Verrucomicrobiia; order Verrucomicrobiales; family Akkermansiaceae; genus Luteolibacter. The sequence goes on from JAPLUI010000258.1 coordinate 7,737, forward strand.
ATGGGTGAGCGTGCCGTCCCAGCCACCCGCCACCAGCACCCGGCCATCCGGCAGCAAGGTGGCGGTGTGCCGGGAGCGGGCGGTGCCCGCCGGTGCGGTGGATGTCCATGAGCCAAGGGCGGCATCATACAACTCCACGGTGCTGAGGTAAGTTGCGCCGCTGTGTCCTCCGGCAATCACCAACCTGCCATTGGGCAGCAGCGTGGCAGTGTGATAGTAGCGTTTGTTGCCCAGCGAAGGAGGTGCCGCGGCCCAGGCCCCGGTCGTCGAGTTATAGATATCCGCGGCGGCGACCACGCCGTTGGTCGGTCCCAGCACGCCGATCCCGCCGGCCATGAGCACCCGTCCATCGGGCAGCAGGTTGGCGGTGTGCCAATAACGCGCGGTTTTCATGGTGCCGGCGCTGGCCCAGGTCTTGGTGGCGGGATCATACAACTCCGCGCTGGCGAAGGCGGAGGCGCCGTTCCAGCCACCCGCCACGAGCACCTTGCCGTTGGGCAAGAGGGTCGCGCTGTGATTGAGTCGGGCCGTGGTGAGCGCTCCGGTCGTTGCCGTCCAGGTGCCAAACGCAGGATCATATAACTCTGCGCTTGCCAACAGGGCAGTGGCGCTGATCCCGCCGCACACCATGACTTTGCCATCCGCCAGCAGGGTGGTGGCATGGCTGGAGCGGATGGTGGTCATTGCTCCGGTCGTGACCCATGTCCCGCTGGCCGGATCGTATAACTCCGCACTCGCCAGCCCCGTGAAATTCTGTCCGCCGTTCACCAGCACCATGCCAGTGGCCAGCAAGGTGGCAGTGTGCCACTTGCGGGTGACGGCCATGGAGCCGGTCATGCTCCAGGTGCCGCTGGCCGGATCATACAACTCCGCGCTCGCGAAAAACACGGTGGTGCTCCCCCCGACGACCAGCACCTTGCCAGTGGGCAGCAAGGTGGCGGTGTGGTAAGTGCGGGCCTCGTTCATCGAACCGGTCGGGCTCCAGGTCCCGGTGGCCGGATCATATAACTCTGCCGAGGCCAGAAACTGGCCGACCCCCTGGACGATCCCTTGCCCGCCAGTCACCAGGATTTTGCCATTGTTCAACAAGGTGGCGGTATGATAGCGGCGGGTTCCAAGCAGCGGCGCAGCGGTGGAAAACTGCGTGCTGGCACTGATGACCAGGGTGCCCGTGGCACTGCCGAAGTAGTTCGCATCATTGATGGCAGCCTGGACCGTGTAAGTGCCGACCGCGCTTGGCGGGGTGGTGGAACCGTTGTAAGTGAGGGTCACGGGCAGCCCGGGGGGCACGGTGCTTGCGGTCACGCTCTTGGGGGTGCCGTCCTCGGCTTGCGCAAGACCGCTGAGCATGATCGTGGCGGCAGCCTTGGAAACCTGGGCTAGCACGGCGTTGGGGATGCCATTGACGGCCATGGTCAGAATCGCCTGGCCAGCCGGCAGGCCAAGAAAGGGCGCGGAGGTGAAGACGGTATCCGACCAAGCGGAGGAGGTAAGACGCACGGTCCGCCCGGTTTCCACGCTGTAGAGTTGCACCGTGGGAAAATTGGCGGAAGAATCCTGCGTGGTGCCGGAGGAGGCGCCGGAAATGCCCCGGAACCCGGTGCCGGTGAGCGACACGCTGCTGCCCAGCATCAGCGCTGCTGCCGGTGGGTTGACCTGCGCTTGCCATGAGGTCTGATAGCCGAGCCCGCTATCATACAACTCGGCACTGGAAAAATAGACGCCGCTGTTCGTGCCACCGGCGAGGAGGACCCTGCCATCCGTGAGCAGGGTGGCAGAGTGGCTTGCCCTCGCACTGCCAAGCGTGCCGCCGGGCAGCCAGCTTCCGGTGGCGGGATCATACAATTCGATGCCGGCAAGGGAGGCGCTGCCATCGGTCCCGCCGGCCACCGACACCTTGCCAGTGGGCAGCAGCGTGGCGCTGTGCGTGCTGCGGCCAACGCCAAGGGAGCCGGTCAATGACCAGGTCCCGGTGGCCGGATCATATAACTCAGCGCTTGATAGAGCAACGGTTCCGGAAAAGCCGCCGGTGACCAGCACCTTGCCAGTGGGCAGCAGGGTGGCGGTGTGCCAACTGCGGGCGGCGGCGAGCGACCCGGTGGCCGTCGCCACGCCGGTGGTCGGATCATACACCTGGGCGGTGGCCAGGTCGGTGGTGCCGAATTTTCCCCCCACCAGCAGCACCTTGCCATTGACGAGCAAGGTGGCGGTGTGCCAATAGCGCGGGATACCCAAGCCCCCGGTGCTGGCCCAGGTGCCACTGGATGGGTCATAGAGTTCGGCGGTCTCGAGGGAAATGCCGGAGGACTGTCCGCCCGCGACGAAGACTCTGCCATCGGGAAGCAGCGTGGCGGTGTGGAGATCGCGGGAGCCGAGCATCGTGCCGGTGGCGGTCCAGGTTCCGGCGGCCGGGTCATAGAGTTCCGCGCTGGCGAGGCTGGTGGCCACATTGTTGCCGCCCGTCACGAGCACTTTGCCGGTCTGGAGCTGGGTCAGCGTCTGGAAGTAGCGTGCGCCGGACAACGGGCTGGCGGCGGCGGCGGTGCCGGTGGCCGGATCGTAGAGGTCCGAGGTGGCCAGGGCCGCGCCGGCATAACCGCCCGTCAGCAACACCTTGCCATCGGACAGCAACGTCGAGGTATGATAGGCATGCGGGGAGGACAGGGTGCCGGTCGGGGATCGCAAGGGACTGGCGGGATCCAACACCTCGGTGGAAGCCAGCGTGGTGGCGGCACCCTCGTTCCAGCCGGCGGTGATGAGAAGCTTGCCGTTAGGCAGGATGACGGCGGTGTGGTCCAGGCGGGCACCGACCAGCGGATCCAGTGCGGACCAGGTGCCGGTGAGGAAGTCATACTGCTCGGCGCTGGCGAGCGTGCCGAGGGTGCTGTTGAATCCACCGAGCACGAGCACTTTGCCATTGGGCAACAAACTCGCGCTATGATCGAAGCGCCCCGTGGCCAGGCTGGCGGTGGCCGTCCAGATGCCGGTGGCCGGATCATACAACTGCGCGGTGGCCAGCGAGGTGGTGTCGTTTCTCCGGCCCCCGACGACAAGCACCTTGCCATTGGGCAGCCGTATGGCGGTGTGATAGAAGGCTGGCGCGGCCAAGGTTCCGGCGCCCGCCCAGGTGCCGGTGGCCGGATCATACAGCGCGGCCCGGGCCGTACCGACGTCGGGACTGGTCTCGCCCCCGACGACGAGCACGGCGCCATTGGCGAGCAGGGTGGCGGTGTGGTTGGCGGTGGCAGTGGGCAGGGATCCGGTGGTCGTCCAGGTGCCGGTGGCCGGGTCGTAAAGTTCCGCAGTGGCGGTGATGCCACTGTTGGTGTAGCCCCCGGCGACCAGCAGCTTGCCATCGGCGAGCAAGGTGGCGGTGAAGGAATCGCGGGCCCGGTTGAGTGAGCCGGTATCCGTCCAAGTGCCGGTGGCGGCATCATACAAGGTGGCACTGGCGAGACTGGTGGTGCCAGCCAGGCCGCCGGCCACGAGCACCTTGCCATTGAGCAACACGGTGGCCGTGTGCCAATGGCGGGCGGTGGTGAGTGCTGCCGTCGCCGCCCAGGTGTTGTTGTCCGGATCGTACACCTCGGCGCTGGCCAGCGCGGTGCCAGCCGTATTCCGCCCCCCGGCCACCAGCACTTTGCCAGTGGGCAACACCGTCAGCGTGTGGGAATCCCGCGCCGTGGCCAACGCACTGGCGGCGCTCCAGGTGACGGCCTGAACACGGCTGACACCATGCATACCGCAAACCAATGCGAACCAAGCCAAGGCAAAGCGGCGGAGCGCCAAGGGAAATCTTTTCATGAGGGGGGGCTGAGGGAGGAAACGCTTCTGACAGCCGGATTTTCACCCTGGCAAGCTGGTTTTTCCAGCCTCATTTCAAATTTCCACCAAACTCCTTGAATCAGTTCGTGCTGGCGACCCCCGGCCCGGCCACCCGGGTGGGCGTGAGTATTCCGCGCTTGCGCTACAGGCCAGCGTGGAGTTGACTCGGCCATGACTCGCCCCGACGGACGCCAGCCCGACCACCTTCGCAACATTTCGTTCATTCCAAACGTGGCCGCCCATGCCACCGGCTCGGTGCTGGTCGCGTTCGGTGATACCCGGGTGATTTGCTCGGCCACGGTCGAGGAGGACGTGCCGCGCTGGATGCGGGCGCAGCGGGTGGACGGCGGCTGGCTCACGGCGGAGTACTCGATGTTGCCGTATTCCACGCTGGAACGCAAGGCCCGCGACATTGCACGCGGCAAACTCGATGGCCGCTCGTCGGAAATCCAACGCCTGATCGGCCGGGCCCTGCGGGCGGTGGTGGATTTGAAAAAGGTCGGCCAGCGCACGCTCTGGATCGATTGCGATGTCCTGCAAGCGGACGGCGGCACGCGCACCGCCTCCATCACGGGCGGCTGCGTGGCGCTGGCCATCGCCTGCAACCGCCTGTTAGCCGAGGGCAAGATCCGGGATTTTCCTCTGAAGAAACTGGTTGCCGCGGTTTCCGCCGGGGTGTTTGAGGGGGTGGCGGTGTTGGATTTGAACTATCCCGAAGACAAGGCCGCGACCGTGGATTTCAATGTGGTGATGACCGAAAACGCCGAGTTTGTGGAAATCCAGGGCAGTGGCGAGGAGGCGGTGTTTACCGGCGCGGAAATGACGGCCATGTTAGAGCTGTCCCGCAAGGGCATCGCGGAACTCATCACCCTGCAAAGGGCCGCCATCCTCGCCGCGGACCGCGCCGGCCCGGCGGATCTGGAGGCACTCGCAGCGGCCTTCCGGCACTGAACCCGCAGCGTGCGGGATGCCGGACCTGCGCGTCAAGTTCAGGCTTCCTGAGCCTGCCGCTTCATTGGCGGACAGGCAGGATGCGCGGTCGGCCATCACCCAGGCTGGCAGCCTGTTTTCCCATCAGGAAGCGCCAACCGAACCGGCTTGGGCGTCCCCGGCTGTGTGTTTGCAATGCTCCGTGCGCGGAACGCCAAAGGCAAACGCCTCCCGCAGCGTGCGGCCGGCGGCCAAGATCCGATAATCATCGTAGCTCACCTTTTCCGCAGGAGGACCGAACACCCCTCTGGCAAGGTGGTCCGCCACCCACTCCGCACAGGCCTCTGCGGCACGAAGATCCGCCCTGCCAAAACCCGTCCACTCCAGCACGGCCACCTCGCCCGCAGTGGCCCCCAGCGTGAAGTATGCCAGCCTCGGCATCGCTTCGTTGCGCCGCACCAGGGCGGAGGCATAAAGCGGCAGTTGCAGGTTGTTCCATCGATAACTCACCGGTTTGCCATTGGTCAGCTCCTCATACACTGCCGGAGAATCCAGCGGCAGGTGCGCTGGCAGTACGGTTGAGGCGATGATCTTGCTGCGGTGCGCCTGCTCCACGCCATCCACCTTGCCGGTCTTGTAATCGATGACCCGCAGTTCTCCGCTCTCGCGATGGCGGTCGATCCGGTCGATCTTCGCCACCAGCAAGACCTCGCCCGCCGGGATTTCCACCTTGCGTTCGACATCCACCACCTGCCAACCCGCGGCCCGTTCGCTGGCCTGGATCCGTGCCAGCCAGGCCAGGCGGTGCCGCAGCGACTCGGTTTGTATTCTAACAGCCATGGGCACGCGGGTACCGAAGCACTCGCGCACCACGCGCTCCAGTGCCGCCGCGAACCAGTCGCTCAGGGCCTCGGATTGATCGAACTCCCGCGCCTCCTCATCCTTCCCCCAGCGTTCTAACACCTCATGTGCCACCGTGCCGAAATCCCTGGCGTTCCACTCCACCCGGCCGGGCTCCGGGATTTGCATGCCCACGACGTGTTTGAGATAATAGCGGAACGGACAGGCCAGATAATCCTTCAGTGAGGTCACGCTGATCCGCTTGGGAGGTTCCAAGTGGCGCGGGATCCATTGCCAGTCCGCATGCCAGCGCAAGCCCGCTTCCGGCGGTTCGATCTCGCGAAACAGCGTGGTCACCCGCAATGGCAGCGCCGTCCGCTCCGCCGCCAGCAACAAGCGCGACGGTAGCAAGGATTCGCCACCGGCACCGGCCTTGCCACAAATCACATCCACCCGCCCGCCCGCGTGCCGTGCCGCCACCATGGCATTGAACAAAAAGGCATCCCGCGCCGCCCGCATCGTATCCGTGAGCAAGCCCAGCCGCTCGCGCCCGGCCTCGCTCAGCCACGGCTCGCCACCGCTGCGGGCCGGCACTTTGCCTTCGTTCATGCCACACAAGACCAGATGCCGGCCCGGTTCATAATACAACTCCAACCAACCCTGCACATCAAGCACCCGCCCGGCCGGCGGCAGCGGCGCGGGCACCGGCACCCAATCCAACATCAAAGCCAGCCAGAACCGCACGCCGCGTTTCACCCGCCCGAGCACCGGTGCCGCCTGCACCATCCAATCGCCCATGAGGGTCGCCATTTCCGCAGCCGCCGGACTGGTGCGGGCGAGCACAACGAGCAGGTCCGCCAGCGGCCCGGTGAAGTCATCGCGAAGCAACCGGGCGCGCCACTTTTCCAGCGATCCCGCAAGTTCCAGCACTGCCACGGCGGACGCCCGTTCCGCTTCGCTGCGGAACCTTGCGCTGGCAATCCGCCGCTGCAAGTCCGCGGCCCGCAGCACCATCCATCGGTCGCGCATTTCCGACAACCATTGGGCATGCTGCGCCCGCCGCCCGCCGCAAAACACGCCGGTTTCAGGCAGCGTCAGGAGATCGGCCATGACCGCCAGTGTCGGATCCACCAGCCACTCGCCCCAGACTTTGAACCAGCGGGCCAAGCCCGCCGTCGCCGGCACTGCCGCCGGGTGAAATGCCGGCCAGCCTTCGCGGGTTAGCGCCCGCGCCAGTTCCTCGCCGACCTCCGCGTCCGCCGACCCGAGCGCCACCTCGTTGGAGGAGGATTTTTCCTCGCCGAGCACCCGCATGGCCTCAAGTGCTTGCTGCCGCGGGTCCGCCACCACCCTAACCGATCCGGCCGCGCCTGCGGGCCAGGGCATGGCACGCTCGCACCACCCCGCCAGCGGCTGACCGAGCGCGGAAAACCCCGCGACATCGTCCGCCGGCGCACCTATCAACACCGTGAGGAGTTGCAGCGGCGGGCTGTGTCCATCGTCGCCGATGGACCGCTCAGCATCGGCCACCGGCGGTGGCAGCGCGTCGCTATCAGGCGGTGGCGGCGGACCAGGACCGGCGCTGGCATTTTCCCATGCCAGCAAGGCCTGCTCAAGCAGCGGCGGCATCTCCAGCACCCCCGCCAGCACGATTTGCGCAAATCCCGGCGGTATCACCAAGCCTGCGGCCAGCAGCCGGCTGCGGCTCTTGAACCCCCAAGTTCCCAGCTTCCTCTCCACCAGGTCTTCCAAGCTGCCGAGCGCCTCCCAGCGCTCCGCCTCCACGGTTGCGTGCAGCCGTCGCGCCGCGGCACCCAGCGTGAGGGAGTTCTCCTGCAAGGTGCGCCGGAGTTGCACCAGTTCCCTGGCCAAGCCGCCGGCCCAGTCCCCGCCATCCCCCGGACCATCGGGAATCAATCCCGCATACGCCGACCAATCCGCCACCCCTTCCAACACTTCCACCCACGCCACCTGCTCGGCCCAGTCCGGCGCCACCTGATCCACCGTGGTTTCAATTTTCAGAAACGCGCCCGGGGTCACGATTCCAGGCGATAGCACGGCCCCGGCGGCCTCGGCCATGGCCTCGCGCAAGCGCCTGCCGCTTTCCGCCGTCGGCACCACCACGAGCAGGCCCGGCAGCTCGTCGCGTCGCGCCAACAGCCACTCCACCGCCCGCCCCAAAAACGGTCGATCCCACCCGAGCCATACGCGTGCTGCCATCGCCGCCAGCATGCCCCGTCCCAGCCGATCTGGAAACCCAAATCCCCCGACACCCCACAAATTCAAGCGGTCCGGTGGGGTCGCTCGGGTGATAACATTTGATTAATGGAGTCTCCTCTTGTTCTTAATCACCGGGCTCACGCGCCTGCCTCCGCTGGAAAATCCGCGCCATCCGGAACCAGTACGACCGTGGCGCCGACTTGCGTCTTCATGACGACCCGTGCGCCCTTGAGTGTCTCGATTTTCCTGCCGTCGCGATAGACAGCCACCGGCTTGCCCGGCCACGGATTGACGATGGTGCAGGGTCGTCCCTGCTCGCTGAAGATTCTGACGAATTTCACCTCGCCGCTTTGCAGCGTGCTGGAAACCAGGAACGCGTCCCACGTGCGGAGGTTCATGAATTGTGCGTCCTGGGTTTGCGGCCACACCGGAAACACGCGCAGGACATGGCCATGCCCCATGCACAGCATTTCGTTGATGGTGTTAGGCACGATGCTGCAGTTCTCGACCCCGTGGACGTTGCCTTTGGTGAAGCCGTTGGTCGCGCCGATGGTTTCGATCATCCCGCGCAGTTCCTTGAGGATGATCGCGGGATCATAGCCGACCCGGACGGCTGCCGGGTACATGCTGCTCATGCCGTTGCCATCGCGCCAGCGGCTCATTGCGCGGACCGTGTTGCGGGAGATTTCCAGCAGCTTGGGGTCGCTGTCGAGGCCGATCGCCTCGGCAGGATAGATATGCTGCAGGCCAAGCGTGTTGCTGTCATTCCAGGCCATGCCTTTTTCGGTGTAGCGGAACACGGTCATGCCGTCCTTTTCCTGGGTGGCGAACTGGCTCAGGTGTTTCACGATGTCCTGCCATTTCGCCTGCCGGCCGGCATCCACGCCCAATGCCATGCCCATCTCCATGGCCAGTTCCAGCGTGTCGCGCACCAGCGCAAGCGACACGATGGAGTTGAAATCCGGACCCGAGCCCTCATGCACGGAATCGTCATAAATGACGTAACGCCCATCCTCGAACTTCAGATAGTCCTCCCAGAAGTTGGCGACTTCCAGCACAAACGGATAGACCTTCTTCGCATACGCCTGGTCATAGGTGTGGTGCCAGCGCATGGCCATGTTGACCAGGCAGTAGGCGGCGTTGCTCTTCTGGCCGAGGAAGGTGCCCGGCTTGCAGGTCTCGATGCCCTTGGCGCCGATGCCCACGGTATAGTACACGCCGCGGATCTTCAGCAGCTCCTTGGCGTAGGCGCGGCCACGCTCCATGAACGCGAGCACCGGGGCCTCAAATGTGCCCGCCTGCTCAAGGTGGTTGCTCGAATACAGGCCGTAGCAGTGCGCCTGATAGTTGTAGTTGAGGTGATAGTCACCGGCCCATCGCGGGTCGTCATCCGTTACCCACAGCCCGAACAGACCCTGCGGAAAATCCGGATTCCGGCTGCCACTGCCTAACACATAGTTCGACAGATAGTACCGCTGCGCGATAAGCGGGTCGCCGATCTCGACGAGCGAGCGGGCCCAGAATGCACGCCACCACTGGGTGTGCCGGGTGAGGAGTTGGCCCGCCCCATCCGCATTCAGGCCGGCGGCTTGCTGCTGCGCGGCCGCCAGCGGCTCCTTGCTATCAAACGAACTCTGCATGGCCACGGCGACGGTAACCTTCTGTCCCGGTTGCAGCGTGAACTTCGGCCCCGGCTGCGATTTGGCCTTGGGCGGCGGCGGCCGCTTGGGTGGCGGATTGGGCGCCGGCTCCTCCACCACCGGCTCCAACTCCGGAATGGTCGGTTCCGCGCCGATGACCGTCAGCGCGCAGGCCGCCGCCGTGGGCGTGATCACCCCTTCGGAGAATGCCTTGGTGGCCCACAGCACCGCATCCTTGCGGCCGAGGTCTTCCTTCGACCCGCGTCCCGGCGCGGCCCACAGCCGGGTGTCCACCTCGACCGGCTGGCCCTCGACGGCGAGTTCGATGAGCAGGAAATCGTCGGTTGCGGCGACGAACGAGCGCATCGTTACCGTGCTGTCGCCCTTGGCGAAGCGCGACACCGTGAGGGCCGGGAAAAGCTGTTGCTCTAGCAGATAGCTGCCGCCGGCGAGGGCCGGGATGTTGATTTCCAGACCGCCGAAGAGGCGCGGGCCACCCGTCCGATGGCCGTCCTTGAGCCGCCAGAAATTGTTCTTGCTGAGCCAGAAGCGCTGGGCTTCCGGGGCACCGCTGATCACGGCGCCCAGGTTGCCGTTGCCCAGCAGCGGCCCGCCCGCCGAATCACGCGACGGCACCCCGCCCGGCGGCGCATCGAACACCGTCTTGTACTGCGAGACGATCCGCTCGGCCGCAGCCTGCCTCCGCACCTCGTCCGCACTTGCCGGCGCGCTCCGCGCCTGCCCCCACGCCAGCAGCGCGACCACGCCACTGGCCGTGATCAACCGACTCATGTTTTCCGTTCTCATGTCTGTTCTTGTTTGGTTGGTGCCGGGGTCATGCCGGTTCCAGCAGTTTGATCTCGTTGGCCATCAACACTCTGCTGGTCATCTGCAAATTTCAAGGCCCTCAGTATTGTCGGAAATAGCGGCGCAGATCAAGCGGCGATTGCTTGGGTTCCCAGAAACCCGTGCGCTCCGGTGCCGGGTGGCGGCCGAGCAAATCCCGGCCCCGCAGGCGCAGGCACACCGCCACCGGAGTGAGCACCAGAAAATACAAGGCCAGCAGCAGCAGCCACGAGACCACCCACCCGATGGGGAACGCCACCACCATCCATCCCACGAAAACCCGGCGCAACAGCACAGGCCGGAGCAATCCCGGCAGGCCAAGCAGCACTGCGAGCGCCGCCAGCGCCAAACCTAACAGCGGACGGTCTCTCACGAAGTACTGGCTGGCACCGAGGGCCAGGAAGCAAACCAGCCACAGGGCGGCAAACTGCCGGAGCACGGTGCGGCTCGGGTTGAAGGGAATATCGGACCATTTCATGGCATGCTTCAGTCGGGTTCGAATTGAGCCAAATGCGTTTGCCGCGCGGTCTGGGTGTTCGCACGGTTCATCTGTTCCTTGAGGAGCACGCAATCCTCCAGCACCAGAACGTCCATGTCGGTGGCCAGAAAGCACCGGTAAGCATCCTCCGGCGTGCAGACAATCGGCTCGCCACGGATGTTGAAGCTGGTGTTGACGAGAACCGGACAGCCGGTGAGCTGCTCGAAGGCTTGCAGCAAGCGGTAAAACCGTCCGTGCCGTTGCGGGTCAACCGTCTGGACCCGGGCACTGCAATCCACATGGGTGACGGCCGGCAGGGTCGAGCGCACGAGGTTCACCCGCTCGCGCAGATCGGCGGCAACCAGCTTCTCCCGGTCCTCCGGCCCGAGCGGCACCCGGTGCTTTTCCAACACCGGCACCACCACGGCCATGTAGGGGCTGTCCTGCTCCGGCCCGAGGGCGAAATACTCGCCCGCCCGCTCCCGGAGCACGCTGGGAGCAAACGGGCGGAAGCTCTCGCGAAACTTGATCTTGAGATTCATCGTGGCCTGCAGCGTGGCATCACGCGCATCCCCCAGAATGCTGCGTGCTCCCAGCGCCCGCGGGCCGAACTCCATGCGCCCGTGAAACCAGCCGACAATCTTGCCCTGGGCGATGAGTTGCGCCACCCGCAGCAGCAGTTTTGCCTCGTCCTCGAACGTCTCATGCGGGGCACCCGCCCCCGCCAAGAAGCCTGCTATCAAAGCGCTCCCGTATCGCGGACCGAGAAAACTGCCTTGCTGGCTGTCCCGCCCCGCTGGCTGGCGCGGCTGGTCCAACAGTTGGTACCAGACGAACAGGGCCGCGCCGAGAGCCCCACCGGCATCTCCCGCCGCCGGTTGGATCCAGAGCTTGTCGAAGGGACCTTCCCGCAGCAGGCGTCCGTTGGCCACGCAGTTGAGCGCCACCCCGCCCGCCATGACGAGGTTGTGCATCCCGGTTTGGCGCTGTACTTCTCGGGCCATGCGCAGCACGATCTCCTCGGTCGCCTGCTGGATGCTGGCGGCGATGTCCATGTGGCGCTGTTCTAACATCGCTGCGGGCTGGCGCGGCGGACCGCCGAAAAGCCGGTGAAACTTCTCACTGGTCATGGTCAGACCCTGGCAATAGTTGAAATAGTCCAGGTTCATCCGGAAGCTGCCGTCGGGCCGGAGATCGAGCAGGTGCGTGAGGATTTGCTGCAGATGGACCGGCTGGCCGTAGGGGGCCAAGCCCATCAGTTTATACTCGCCGCTGTTGACCTTGAACCCGCAGTAGTAGGTGAACGCCGAATAGAGCAGGCCCAACGAATGCGGAAATCGCAGGTGCTGGCGGAATGCCAATTGGTTGCCGTCCCCCGTGCCGAATGTGGCGGTACTCCATTCGCCGACGCCGTCAAGAGTCAAGAACGCGGCCCGCTCAAAGGGACTGGGAAAGAAGGCGCTGGCGGCGTGGCTTTCATGGTGCTCGGTGAAAACCAGGCGGGCGCGGTTGGCCCCCGCCAGGTGCTGCCGCAACGTGCGGCGCAAGTGCAGCTTGTCCTTGAGCCAGAGCGGCATCGCCAACCGGAAGCTGTTGAATCCGGCAGGGGCATACGCCAGGTAGGTTTCCAGCAAACGATCGAACTTGGTGAACGGCTTGTCATAGAAGACGACGTAATCCAGGTCCGCGGGCCGCAGCCCGCCTGCCCCGAGACAGTAAGCCACCGCCTGGGCAGGAAACCCGGCATCGTGCTTCTTGCGGGTGAAGCGTTCCTCTTGCGCGGCGGCGACAATTTCCCCGTCAACGACCAAAGCGGCAGCGCTGTCGTGATAAAACGCGGATAAACCAAGAATGGCTGTCACTGGTGCGACGAGGCTTGGCGAAACGGGGCGGACAAGTCAATGGTGAATCCAAAGGCTCCTCCGGCAGGAGTGCCGGACAAATACCATCTCCGTGCCCAAGGCCACCGGCGGCCAATCCCCGGCGGATGACGGCTCCCAGCACACCATTGCCGCCTCGGTCCTGAATGCCCTGCTCGCGGCCAATCCCACCCAAACCTACACGGTGGACATCATCGACAGCAACCACGGTGGTTGGGGTTGGACCGTCGTGGACGATGTCACCATCCCGGGCAACATCATCATTCCCGTGCCACCCTATAACTCCTGGGCCGCCACCAAGGGCCTGTTCGGTCCCGCCACGGCTTTCAACGCGGACCCGGACCACGACGGCGTTCCGAACGGCATCGATTTTGTCCTCGGCGGCGAGCCGAACCCTGCCAACCCGAACGCCAATTCCAGCCCGCAACTGCCCACCGGGGAAGTGCTTGGCGACGACTTCGTCTTCACTTTCCTCCGCCAGGATGACGCCGCCTACCTCAATCCGACCGTCGAGTTCGACGCGGACCTGGTGGGTCCCTGGACCACCGCCGTCCACGGCACCAATGCTACCATCCAGGTGACCAACGGCACCCCCGCCGATACCGTGATGGTGACCATCCCAGGAAACGGCGCGATGATGATGTTCGCCCGCTTGGCAGTGGCTGAGCCCGCTCCTTGAGTTCCGCCCCGCCCCGCGGACGGGGTTCCATCCCCAACATCCGGACCTTGGCGGTCGCCGGGCGCCGGAATCCTCCGCAGCCATGCCTGCCGCGGAGGGCATGTGCTTGCGGCTTCGCCGGCACCACCGCCGAGGGCAAGCCATGCGGAAGCGGATCAGGTCTGGTGAGAAAACCGCGCTTCAGATCCACTGCGGGCAAGCTCTGGAAGGAAGGCCTTCTTTGTCTGCCGCACGCTTCTCTCAGTTTCTCATGCGTGACGCGCCAATGTCTGCAAAAAAAACATTCTCGTTCCATTTGACTCCCGCGCGGGATGGGGACGATAACGACCCGACATTAGAAACCAACCCACCAAACCAACCATCATGAAACTCCAGGCCAAAACTCCGCTCGGCGCCATGCTCTTGCTAGCCGCCGGACTCCTGCCCGCATGCCTCCCGGCCGCCACCATCCCCGCGCATACCAGTGACGCACGCTATGAAACGAACGACGCCGGCGTGCCAACCGGCCCGCTCTTGGCCGACAACGGCCAGCTTTACATCGGTCGCGAATACTACGCCAGCGGCCTTTACCATTATGTGGCGCCCTTCCAATTGCCCGACCTCGGGCCGGGCACGTTTTCGAATGTGTCGGCGTCGTTCCGGCCTACCGACGGGGGCAAAGCGATCCTGGTGAACCTGTTTGCGATCGAGGGCTCGCGTGCCGACAGCGCGACCCTGGCCACGGACGTCAACGACGGCATCCAGAACCACACCACCCGCGGAACCCTGATTCAGGGGGACTTCTGGAACATGAGCACCCCGCTCGACACCTACACGACCACGCCGAACGGCGGCGCGGAGGCGGCGGCCCTGGCCACCTGGCTGAACAATGCCTATCAGGACGGCGGCAACGGCGGCGGGTTCGTGTTCATGCGCCTGAGCCCGAAGCTCCTCACACCCGACGACGTCGGAGGCTACAATGACTACAACGGTTTCAACACCGACACGGCCAACTCAGGCATTGCCGCCACCCGCGCCCCCTATCTGACCTACACCTTCACGCCGGTCGATGCGAATCTGCCGGTGATCAACACCTTCACCGCCAACCCGGCCACCATCAGCCAAGGTGCCAGCTCGACCCTCAGTTGGTCGGTGACCAGCGCTGACACGGTCTCCATCGACAACGGCGTGGGTACCGTCACCGCAGGCGGCGGCACCACCGCGGTCTCGCCGAGCGCCACCACCACCTACACGCTCAGCGCCACCAACGGCTTTGGCACCGCAGTCAAGACGACGACAGTCACGGTGTCAGTGCCGCAACCCCTGACACTGGCGGCCAACACCAGCGACGCGGAATTCAATACGAACCGCAGTACCGGAGCTGTGATCAGCGGACCGAACAACTCCACTGCAACTGCCCTCTACACCGGTCGCAGAAGCGGTAACAACGAGGCCACCAGCACCGTGATCCCCTTTCAACTGCCGAGCAAGGGTGCCGGCGGTTTCACCAATGTCCGCTTGTATGTTCGCCCGTCTGCCGGTGCCACCGGCCAGGCGGTCGGCATCAACGTCAACCTCTTTGGCATCCCCGACGCGCGCTCTTCCGCCACCACCCTCCAATCGGATGTGAACGACGGCGTCAACGATCACCGTACCCGCGGTGCCCTGATCAAGGCGGCCTATCTGAACCCCTCCACGGTCCTTAATACGTCCTCCACCAATACCTTCGCTTCCACCGATGCGACCGGTCCGGTCATGGTGGCATTCTCGGACTGGCTGACTGAGGTTTACGCCAACGGCGAGAACGCCGGCAAATACGTCTTCCTCCGCCTCAGCCCGGAAAGTCTCGACATGGCCGCCGCCACCGGTCTCAACGTGGCCTCTCAAAACAACAGCAGCTCACCCAGCCGCAAGCCCTATATCACCTGCGATTTCGACGCTGGAATTGTGGGGCCGCCCTCGATCACCTTCACGGCCAATCCGACCGGGGTTCTAAGCGGGGGCTCCTCCACCTTGACCTGGTCGGTGGTCAATGCCGACACCATCAGCATCGACAACGGGATCGACACAGTCGCGCCGAGCGGATCACTGACGGTCACGCCCAGCACCACCACCACCTATACGATCACCGCCACCGGACCCAAGGGCACCCGCACCAAGACCGCCACGGTGGCGATCCTCGAACCCGGGCCGTTCCGCTATTACCGCTTCGTGCCGGTGACTCTGCGGACCGGCGGCAACACGGTGCAGATCGACGAGTTCCAGATGTTGCTCAGCGGCACGCGGGTGCCCGCCGTGACGGTTACCAATCCGGGCGGCTCCAATCCCCCCACTGCCGGCGAAGGCGCGCAGAAGGCCAACGACAACCTGCCCGCCTTGGGGGGCGACCCCAACAACAACAGCAAGTGGCTCGATAACAACAAACAGCCGCTGGTCTATGACTTCGGCGCCACCCAGGACGTGGACGGCTACCGCTGGTGCACCGGCAACGACTCCGATGACCGTGACCCGATCAGTTGGCGGGTGGAAGGCAGCCACGACAACGTCAACTGGCAGTTGATCGACGCCCGGACGAACTATACCGTGCCGTTTGAGCGCAACACCTACCTCAGCGACTTCCCAATCACTTCCTTCGGTACCAAGCCGGCCGCCACCTTCAGTGCCACCCCGACGTCGATCATGATCGGCGAGTCCTCGACGCTCACCTGGAACGTGACCGGTGCGGACACCATCAGCATCGACAACGGCATCGGCACCGTGAGTGCCACCGGATCGCAGGTGGTATCGCCCACCACCAGCCAGACCTACACGCTCAGCGCCACCAACGCGCAAGGCACCACCACCAAGACTGCCAGCGTCAACGTGGTCTTGGGACCACCCCAGACCTACGGCTTCGACGACCAAACGTTCCAAGGCTGGACTGACATCACCGTGGGCCCCCCGGCCAGAGGTTGGACCGCGCTCGCGGGTGCGGGTCCAGGGGGCGCGTATGACGGGAGCGTCAGCGCGATCAACGCGTTGTACCACGACGAGGGGCCCCACCCGACCCTGGTCCTGCGCTCGCCGATGTTCACGCTCAACAACAGCGGCGACCTCACCGCGTGGCTCAACGGCGGCAATGGCACCGGCAGCTTGACCGGCACCGCGGTCTCCGCCTTGCAGCCCACCTCCACCGACCAGGGCTTCATGGGCATCGCGCTGCGCAACGTCAACAGCGGCCTCTACGTGCTCTCCGCCAGCAAGCCCAGCGACAACGGCTGGGAGCAGGTCAAGTTCACCGCCGCGCAACTCGCCGCGCTGGACCAAGCGGCGACTTATACCCTCGACTTTATCGATGCCTGCCACGGCAGTTGGGGTTGGGTGACCATGGACAAGGTCAGCATTCCGGGCAACCTCGGCAGCGGCAATTTGCCGGTCATCAACTTCAGCGCCAGCCCGACGAAAATCAACAATGGCGAATCGTCCACCCTCGCTTGGAGCGTCACCAACGCGACCGGGGTGAGCATCGACAACGGCGTCGGCACCGTCGCCGCCAGCGGCTCTCTCGTGGTCTCGCCTACTGCCACCACCACCTACACGCTCACCGCGACGGCCGCGGGCGGCTACTCGACCACCTCCACCGCAACGGTGGCGGTTCGGAGTATCACTGGCGCCTTGCCCATCTATACCTTCGAAGGCACCTCGGGCGCCAGTTACCTCGATCCGATCTCCAATCTGATTGCACGCACCCCCACCGACTTCGGCGAACAGACCACCCCGATCGCCTACGACAACAACTTCGCCAACAACCCGGAACTGCCCGGCATCACCGGGACCAACGACTTTTCCATTCTCTGGCTCGGCTGGTTCGATGTCACCGTGGAGGGCACCGGCTACTACACCTTCGGCACCGAAAGCGATGACGGCAGCGTGATCTATCTGGACCTCAACGAGGACGGCGACTTCAACGACGCCGGCGAACTCGTCGTCGACAACAACGGCACCCACCCGAAATGGAGCGCCACCGGCACCGTCAATCTGCAGATGAACGAGGTACGCATCGCGATCGGCTTCTATCAGGGAGGCCAGGACGCGGCCATGGCTGCCCGGTTCAAGAAAGGCAACAACCTGGCATACTCCGCGCTGTCTCCGATCACCGGCAATCCCCCTCAATTCAAAGCCACCAACTCCTGGCCCCTGGCCCCGACGCTCACCTTCAGCGCCAGCCCCGCCGGCGTGCTGAGCGGTGAGGCATCCACGCTCTCGTGGACGACGACCAATGCCACCACCGTCAGCATCGACAACGGCGTCGGCACGGTGGCCGCCAGCGGCAGCGTGCAGGTTTACCCCACCGCCACCACCACCTACACGCTCACCGCCATCGGCGACGGCGGTACCCGCACCAAGACCGCGCAGGTCGCGGTGGTGGCGCCGGGACCGTTCCGCTACTACCGCTTTGTGCCGACGCAACTGCGCAATCCGGGTGACAACAGCGTGCAACTCGCCGAGTTCCAGATGTTGTTCAATGGAACCCGGCTCGGCGGGGCCTCCGCCAGCAATCCGGGCGGCAACTCGCCGGGCGACCAAAGCCCGTTGGAGGGCAACGACAACAACCTCGACACCAAGTGGCTGGACTTCACCAAATACACGCCGCTGGTGCTCGACTTCGGGGTGAGCACGGATGCCAACGGTTACCGCTGGGCCACCGCCGATGACAGTGATGGCCGCGACCCGCTCAGTTGGCGGGTGGAAGGCAGCCATGACGGCACCTCCTGGCTGGTGATGGACACGGTGAATGGCTTCGCCACCCCGACCGCCCGCAAGACCTATCTCGACGCCATCTGGTTTGGCGGCACACCCGTTAGTGCCTTCGAGGCGTGGGCGACTGCGGCCGGATTGCCGCCGGAACAGGCCGGCCCGGAACAAACGCCGCAGAACGACGGGGTGTCCAATCTGATGAAATTCGCGTGCAACCTCGATCCGACCAAGCCGGATGTCCGCAGGCTGAACCTGGGAGCGGGTGATCTGGCCGGACTGCCGGATGGTGCTCCGGCTGGCGGGGTGCTGCGCCTCGAGTTCTTGCGCCGCAAGGCAAGCACCAATCCGGGCATCACCTATACTCCGCAGTTTGGCGCGAGCCCCGGCACTTGGGACGACTTCACGGGCGTGCCCACCACGGTAACCTCGATTGATTCAACTTGGGAGCGGGTGGTGGTTGATGATCCGGTTGGCGGGGCCACGCGCTTCGGCCGCGTGATGGTCGTCACGGTGCCTTGATCCGCCCGGCGTGGCAGCTCGCGCAACCGGCGAAACCTCGCGGGCGGGACCGGATTCACAGTTCCTGATCCCGGCGGAAAACGAGTTGGCACATGTTGCCGTTGCAGACGTATTCGTGAATCATCCGCGCATGGGTTTGCGGGTGGCAGCAGTGCCGATGCGGGGGCAGGTCTTGCTCTTACTTGAGCATTGAAGGTTGGAAGTTGAATGTTGAAATCTTCGGCGTGAAGCATGGTGTAGCCGCAGCTCTAACGGTTTGGCCACAGCGGGGTGGCGGGCTGCGCCCTTCCCACCCCACTCCAGACTTTGGCTCTGACAACAGTGACAAACCGTGGCCTAACATCTCCGCCCGGATGCCGCTCCCGGCCCCCCCGCGGAAGGTGCCAAGTCATGTTCCGGGATGCATTGCCAATTCCTTGTCAATTCAAGGTCCAGCTCAGGAAGTGTGGAGATGAAATGCCGGCACCATGCGCTGCGGTCAGAAGGATCCGAGGCCCGCCCTGGCTCGCAAGGTTGTTGAAATACCCGGCAGGCGGCGCACGTAACCGCTTGAGATGAACAACAGGACCATGCTTTCCCGGATGCATCACCTCTGGATCGTCGCAGTGATCATCACCGTTGCCGCGCCGACCCGCGCTGAGGAACGCCAAGCTAACAAACCTGCGGCCGCGACCCGGGTGGAATCGGGGGCCGCCGAGCAGGTGCTGGAGGTGATCCGGGCCAAGCGGGCGGGCACCCTGGTCGCGCTGATGGTCAAGCCGGGCGATGTGGTTAGCAAGGATCAGGTGCTCGGCCACACCGAACTGGACCAGGCCAAGTGGAATTGCGATACGGCCCGCGCCAACCTGGAAGCCACCGGAACCCTGGACCAGATGTTCTGGCAGTATAAGGCCTTGACCACCACCCGCGAGGAAATGGAGGAGTCCGTGCGCAAACGCACCGCCCCGAAATCCAGACTGCAATTCGCGATCAACATGGAGAACTGGGCCAAAGGCCAGTTCCAGGCCCAACAGGAGATCAAGAAGCTGCAGCAGATCCACCTCGATTACTATCAGAAGGAATATGACTCACGGTTTTTCCACTCGCCCATCGATGGCGTGGTCACCGAGGTCAAGGTGGCCTTGGGGCAAGCGGTCGGCATGGGCGCCCCGGCCTTCACGGTGTCTAACGACAGCCACCTGTCGGTGCCCGTCACGGTTCCGGCGGCGGCGGCGGCCGCCGCGCTCGAGGCGGGCAAACTCTCCGTGCGGGCGAAGCAAGGGGCCGCCACCATCTGGGCGAAAGTCGCCGGCGTCACCGAGCATCCCGGCACCCCCGGCGGGAAAAAGATCCTCCATCTGTGGGTCAACAAGTCCGACCTGCCGGCGGGCGCGAACTCGCAGGACCTCAAGTTCGACGTGCTGGTGCCGGACGGCACTGGCAAGAGCACGAGCACGAGCACGACCGCCGATGCCGCCTGAACCAGGTGCCCGGGGGCTGGGGTGTTGTTCAGGCCAAGCGGGGTGATGACGCCGGGCCATCGTCTGACATTCCACTCATGGGTGCCATCACCGTTTCATCGAAGTAAGGATGGTGCTTCCCCGCGATAAGACGGATCGGGAACTGCCATGAGTGTCGTCTTGGACAGTTCCGGCCAGCTTGAACAAACGGGAGTTCCCTGCGGCTCGCCTCCGCGCCACCGGTCTGGTGTCGGCGCTCAGGGTTGCGGGGCGGGTTTGGCGTCCAACTCCTTGATGCGGGTGCCGCGGATTTCGACCTGGCCGTTGTCGCGGCTGAGGTTCTGGAACCCGAGGTGGCCGCGGCGCGGGCGGTCCTTGAGCGGCGGGGCGATGGTGCCGTCATGCCGCAGCACGACTTCCGAGTGAGTGGCAAGGTCGGTGTCGTGGATCACCTTGCCGTTCATCTCGACGGTGAGCTTGGTGCCGATCAGGGACACCTTCACCTTGTTCCATTGTTCGGGTTGATAGACCTGTGCGGTGGGGGCGATGGCGCGGTAGATGCCACCGGTGAGTTCCGCAGGCGTGGCTTGCGGGTTGTAGCGGACGTCGGCCATCTGCAGCTCGAGGCCGTCAAAGGCCGGGTCGCCTTGGAGCGGACTGCGGAGTGCGAGGCCGCTGTTGCCGCGGGGGCCGATGCGGAATTCATACTCCAACTCGAAGTCGCCGTATTCCTTTTCGCTCATCAGCCAGCACCCCCGGTCGCCGGCCCCGGTGAGCACCTCGCCCTTGACGCTCCACAGCGGGGTGCCCTGGGCCGATTTGCCGACGTCGGCCCAGTGGCGGACCACCCATCCGGCAGGCACGCCGTCCTTGGGAAACAGCGCTTGGAAGGCAGGTTCATCCGCCGCACCGGCGGTGGCGGCAAGCAGCAGCAGGGAGCACAGCGTTTTCATGAGCAGGGGCGATGGTGGTTAGATTGGTGGGTGAACACCGGTGGCCAAGGTCAGGAGCACCCCGGCAGGCCACGAGCGGCCGGGGGTGGCGAGACGGATGGCAACGGCAAATTGCACGCGGTTACGCTACACCATGGGTCATCAAGGCGAAGCCCAACCTGATTGTCTCTTGAAAAGACAATCAGGGCCTGAAGCATTGGACGATGGCGAATTGGCCGTCCTGTTCCGTGTAACGGATGAGCACCTGGCCGCTTTCAAGCTGACCGGATTGCGTGGAGCGCCGTTGGTAGTTCTCCAGTTCGACGACGGTTCGGCCCAAAGAGACGCGGGCGATGACCTCGGCGCGGACTTCCGTAAACGATGCCCACAGGTCCGCATAGCGTTGACGGAAGGCGGCGAGACCGCCGCAGGTGAGCGTGCCCGCCTCGTCGAGCACCCGGACCTGTTCATGGAAACAGGCACAGAAGGCGGCGAGATCACCCGCGTTGTAGGCGCGGAGTTGCCGGATGGAGAGGTCGATGACGGGTGACACGAGCGCCTCCGCAGTGCCGTGAAGTGGCCCGCTTGCCGTCGGCGGAGCATCAGTTGCGCTTGGCATAACGTCCGAGGCAAAACGCTTTCCAGCGGGTTTCCAGTTGCTGCCAATCGGTGCCGAGGACCGGGCCGAGGTGGGGTGCCAGGTCGGTGCTGCCGGCCTTGCGGAAGGCCGCCACCAGGTCCGGCAGGCGCGGGCGTAGCGCGGGGTCGGTCAGCAACAGATCCATCAAGGTGAAGGTCTGCCAATAGTGGGCGAGTGGCACCGGTTGGCCGTTGCACAACTGCCGCAAGGGAATCTGATAGGCCGGGTTGGTGATGGCGGTGGTGATTTGCTCGGCGAGTCCGGGTTGCGGCCGGAACCGGGTTTGGATCAGGTTGGCGAGCGCTTCCTGAAACCACTCGCTCCGGTTGGGAAGCCGCAGTTGTTTTTCGATGGCGGAGTGGGCGAACTCGTGCAGAAAGGTCGGGCGCTGAAGTCCCTGCGCTGAGTCCCAAAACCCGGCGGAAATGCCGTCAATGGTGAAGCCGCAGGATTGGGGCGGCCCGATCTCGCGTTTGATTGCGGCCGCATAGCGCGGCGGAAACGCGCGATACTCCGCCTCATTGGCAAACACCAGCAGGGTCGGCGGGTCGGCGGCGCACTCCTCCATCGGCAGCCAGGAGTGCAGCAAGCGCAGCACTTCCCCGAGGTCCTGCTCAAGCGGCGCGAAAGCGACGTCCTTCACGTCGCTCAGCACGACGAAGCGGCCGGTGCCGACGGTGGTCTCGGCGGCGGGCTTGCCGAACGCGAACCTCGACAACTCGTCGGTGGTGACGCGGTTCCCGAGGCCCTCACCCGCTGGCAGCAGCGCGACCGAGTCGATGCTCACTTCGCTAGGGCCGCCGAAGCGGACACCGAGACGCCGGACTTCGTTCCAGCGAATCAAGCGGCCGTCGCCGGGACCGAAGTAGCGCAGCGGCATGTCCACCCGCGCCCAACCGGTGAAGTCGAGGTCGAGCCGCCGCCACAACTGGCCCTTGCCGTCGTCGTCGGTGGCCATCACGTCGATGACCAGGCGCTTGTCCTGCTGGTCCGCGCCGCGGTGGAGGAACAGGCGGATCGCCCCATGGGCGCTCCAGTCGCCGGGCACCTTGCCGGGCAGGCAATACGCCATGCCGCCGCCCTCGGTCTTGAGTTTCAGGCAGCGCCCGCCGACACCCTCGATGGGGGTGCCGTCGAGCGCCGCCACCTCCGCATGACTGACAGTGACCGGCCCCAGCACCGCCCACTCGGCATCCGCGTCGTCAGCTTCAAAGTCGAACACGGCCAGCGGACCGGACTGGTTGGCGGCCGCGAGCGGCAGGACCGTTAGAAGAAACTGCGCGGCGAGTTGCGGCAGCAACTTGCGGATGCGCCAAGGCGGGTTGGGGGCGGGGTGCGTGACTCGTGACAGCTCCATGAGCGCCAAGCAATGGCGCAGTCTGGCCCCGCTGCCAAGCTGGAAGGAAATGTCTTTGCAGAATGCAACTCTCGTGGTCATTCCTTCGCGATCCGATAGAAGCGGCGTGGCGCGGAATCGCGCGGGATGGCGTAGGTGGTGGCGGCCCCTTGGGAGGGGATGGCGGTCGCGATGGCGGCCCACGAGAGCGGGGGCAGGTCGTCGCTGGCCTCGATCGCATAGCTGGCGCCGGGTTCGGAATTCCACGTCAGTTGAACCATGCTGCCGCCATCAGTCACGGCGACGGCGGTGACCCGGAAATCGTCGAGCGGCGGGGGCGTCTCGATGAGCGAGAACGTGGCGGTGTAGGTGTCGCGGGCGGTGGGGGTGGCGTATCGGGTTTGCACGTCAAGGACGGCCCAGGTGGTGCCATCCCAACTGCCTTCAAGTCGCCATGAGACCGGGTCCCAATCGTCCAGCATGGTCGTGCCGAGGCGATAGGCATCGGCGACGACGTAAGTCCCGAAATCGAGGATGATCGGGGCCTTGTTCCGATCCACCCAATTGGTGCTGAGCAGGCCATCGACCAGGTTGGCGAGGGTGCCGCCGAGAACATTGCTGCCGGGACTGGTGACCGTGGCACCGGTGAGCCGGTTGCCACCGGCGAGCAGCTCGAGTTCGGCGAGATTGAAGGCCTGGCTGTCCGGACCGCGCAGGGCGGTGGTGACGAAGCGATAGTAGCGGTAGGCACCGGGCGGAATCACCACAAGGGTGGCGGCGGTGACGCGGGAACCGGCGCCGTTGGTAGCGGTTAGGGTGTAGGTGGTGGTGGATGGGGGCGAGACTTCGAGCGAGCCGGTGGCCGCCACCGGGCCGATGTCGGGGGCGATGCTGACCGAGGTGGCGCCGAGGACCGCCCACGTGAGGGTAGCGGACTCGCCGGTCACGAGGGGCTCCGGAGTGGCGGAAAAAACGCTGACGGCGGGGATGGCGGGGACGCCAGCGGGATTGAAAACAAAGGACAGCGTGGGCACGGGAGCCAGGGAGGAATCGCCGGTGGCGACCGTGAAGCCGTCGCCGACGGGGATCTCCAGGGCCTCCGGACTCAGGCGGACGAAGACGTATTTGCCGGCGTTGGCACCATCGGCGTATGCTTCGGTGAGCCAGTAGCCGAGACCTGCCGCAGCAAGACCGCGCGGGCCGGAGCCGACGGGGACCCCCAACGGAGTCGCGGAATTGAGCAAGGCGGAGTGGATGAGGTAGCCGCGGGTGAGGTGGTTATCAATGCCGTCGTTGACGTCGGAGGCCAGGGTTAGCGGGGAACTGCGGGCCCCGGGAATGGCAAAGAGCCTGATCGGTGAGGGACCTTGCACGGCGAAGGAGCCGATGCTGGTATTGACGCTCAGTTCGGCGCTGAGAAAGCCGCCGGGGCCGAGGCTCTCGGGGAGTTGGAACGGGATGACGAGATGGCGGAGCTGATCCTCACCAAGATTGCGGCCGACGTCGATGAGGGCAGAATACTCCTCGACCGGACCGTCGATGAGCGTGCCGTCCAAGGCGGTTAGAAATCCGGCGTCCGACGCGGCTGCAAGGGTGGTGCCGCGGGGCAGCAGGGTGACGGCGACATTGGCGGTGGCGACCCGGACGCCAGAAGGGTTGCTGGCGATGAGCGAGTAGCCGGTGCTGGTAAACGGGCTCACGACCAGGCTGCCGCTGGCGGCAACCTCGCCGCCGGGGACCAGGAAAACGCTGTCCGCGCCGGTGACGTCCCATGAGAGGGTGGTGGCTTCGCCTTCGGTGATGGCGGCGGGCGAGGCCGCGAACAGGGTGACGGTGGGCGCGGCGGGAATATTCGGATAGATGCGGTTGGCCAGGGTGGCGAGGGCCGGCAGCCAGCTTTGCCGTTCCGTGCTGACCGGATAGGAGGCGCGTTGGTCAACCGGTGACCAATGACTGCCGTCGAGGCTGCCTTCTAACAGCCAACTCACGGGATCGCGTTCGGTTGCGTCATTGGCCGTGGCGAAACGGTAGGCGGTGACGGCGACCGGAGCCCCGTAGTCAAGGACGAGCGGGCCTTTGTTGAAATCGAGCCACTTCGTGTTGAGCAGACCGTCAACGGCCTCACCCGGTCCTTCGCCGTCAGGCTCGATTTTCCCGCCCGGATTGGTGGCGGTGGCACCGGGGACCGGCGTGTCCAAAAAGAGCATCTGGAACTCGGCGAGTTGGACGCTGTTGGCGGTGGCGTAGTTCCGCAGGGCGGTCGGCGTGAAACGGAAATACCGATAGACGGCCGGACCCGTGACATCGATGGTGAGCGTCGAAGTCCTCGTGCCCGCAGGGTTGGTGGCGGTGAGCGTGTAGGTGGTGCTGCTGCCGGGATAGACCGCCACGCTGCCGCTGGCAGCAACCGTGCCGAGACCGGGGGCAATGCTGACGGTGTCGGCTCCGGCAACGTCCCACGACAGGGTGGCGCTGGCACCCGCCGCAAGCATGGCGCTGTCCGTGGTGAACGAATGGATCGTCGGTCCGGGGGTGGTGGTCAGTTCCAGGCGCACGTTGTCCCAGAAGCTTTGATAGTAGGTTTGCCCGGTACCGTTGCCGGGGCCGTCGCGATTGCCGACCGAGGCGATGAACACGCCGACGTTACCGGTGCGCTGTTGGTCGGCGGCCACCACGGTGTGGCTCAAGGTGAGGTCGCCCATGAAACCGCTCTTATAGCCGTGGGGCGGGACGGTGATGGCAGGGGTGCGGGCGACGATGTTGGTGATCCAGTTGGGGTTGAGGAGGGTGCTGCTGCCGGGCGGATCGTTAGGCGTACCGCCGCGACCGGCCAGCCCGTCGCTCAACCCGAAAAACGAATCGTCGCTCCAGCGAGGGGTGTTGGTGGGCAGGTTGCCGTTGAAGATGCGGTCGCCTGCGGCGAGCGTCAGCTTCAGCACGTCGCCCACGCTGAGGCTGGACCAAGGAACGCCAGTGACTTGACCGATTGCGGCACCGCCAAACAGGTTGAGGGCCTGGGGGGCGGGGAACGAACCGGATGCCGGGTCGGCGGGGAGGAGGTTCGCCCAACCGAAGGCGATCTCCTGGCCGTTGTTGGCGGTGGCGGTGTTGTCGGTGGCAATCACCGACCACCCTGAGGGGCTGGAAAGACCGAGCTGCTGAAGGTCTCCCGCGCCAAAGGCCCCGCTGCCGGGATTGCGGTCACTCTCGAAACTGTGATTGTTGATGGCAATGGGGACCGGCACCGCCATGGCGGCGGCAAAACCGAGGAACCACAGAAGTACAGGAAGCATGGGTTGGCGATGGATTTTCATGAACTCTTAGAGTCGGAGTGGCCTGGCCCCGTCGCAACCCCGATCCAAATGTCTCTTGAAAAGACAACTGACAATCTATTCATCCTCATCCTTGGCACCCTTGACACGGATTTTGCCGCGGAGTTTGGCCTCGATGAAGGGGTCGAGAGCGCCGTCCATCACGTCCTGGATGTTGCCGGATTCCTCGCCGGTGCGGAGGTCGAGGACTTTTTGATAGGGCTGGAAGACGTAGGAGCGGATTTGGTTGCCCCATGAGACGTCACCTTTTTCGCCGTAGGCGCGGTCGGATTCGGCGCGTTGTTTGTCTTCCTCAATGGTGTAGAGCTTGGACTTGAGGATTTCGAAGGCGAGTTCGCGATTGGCCCCTTGCGAGCGGGCGGCAGTGGAGCGGATGAGGATGCCGGTGGGAAGATGCCGGAGCAAGACGGCGGTTTCCACCTTGTTGACGTTCTGGCCGCCCTTGCCGCCGGAGCGGGTGGTGGTGATTTCGATGTCGGTCAGGTTGATTTCGATTTTGATTTCCTTGGAAACCTCCGGATTGGCGTCGATCGAGGCGAATGAGGTATGGCGCTTGGCGGCGGCATCGAAGGGGGAAATGCGCACGAGGCGGTGAACCCCGCGTTCGCACTTGAGGAAGCCGTAGGCGTACTCGCCGGTGATTTTCAAGGTACAGGAGCGCAGGCCCGCCTCGTCGCCGTCCTGCCAATCGAGGGTTTCCACAGAGAAGCCGCGGCGCTCGGCCCAGCGGCAGTACATGCGGTGGAGCATCTGCGCCCAATCACAGGCTTCGGTACCGCCCGCGCCGGCCTGAATCACCAGGAAGCAGGAAGAATTGTCGCCAGGCTGGTCCAGCAAGGTGAGCAATTCATACGCGCGGATGTCCTCCTCCAGACTTTTGGTATTGTGGATCGCCTCGCGGGCCAGCTCCGCGTCGTCGAATTCCTTGGCGAGGGCAATGCCTTCCGTGATGTCGGCGACGCGGCCTTCGAGCTTGAGAAAGGCCGCGAGCTTTTTCTTCAGAGCACTGGCCTTGGAACTGACGGACTTGGCCTGCTCCGCGTCATTCCAAAAATCGGGAGAGCCCATGGCCTCCTCGAGGGTGTTGATTTCATGTTCGAGGGTCGGGACGTCAAAGATACCTCCTGAGCTTCGACAGGCGGCTTTTCAGGCCGGTGAGGTCGAGCGCCAGGAGGTCGGCGGTTGGAAGTGAAGACATGGGGCCGGAAGAAAAGGGCATCCGGCGGCATGAAGCAAGCCGAAAGATGGCGGGGCGGTACCACCGTTGGCCTGCCACGCTCAACATTCAACATTCAATGATCAAGTAAGAACAAGAGATCCCATGCGCGGATGATTCACGAATTCGTCTGAAACGCCAAAACGTGCCAACTCATTTTCCGCCGGGATCAGGAACTGTGACGCGGGCGACGTAGCCCCCGAGCCGCTCCTTGAGCCCGGCAAACTGCGGCCAGTAGGCAGCACGCCCGATGCCGAAAAGCCCGATGCGAACCGACTGGGTCAGCGGCTCAGGCACGGGAGGACAGGACGGATTTTTCGTAAGTCTTCAAGTCCGCCAGCCAGGCAGCCCCTAACGGAACATCCTGACGCCGGCAGTGCTCGTCCCAGACCAGCCCCCAGGGTAGGGCTTTGCATTCCTCGAGCAGGGCGAGGCGCGACGTGAAATCGCCCGCCGCCTCCAGCTCCCGCAATTTCACCGCAGGCTCCAGCAAGGCGAGCAACAGACCCTTGAGTGTGTTGCGCGTGCCGATGACCCAGGCCGCGACACGGTTGATGCTGGCATCGAAATAATCGAGGCCGATGTGCGTCCGTCCGAGAAAATCGCCGCGCACCAGTTCCTGCATCAGCGCCATGGTGGGATCATCTAACAAAACAACGTGGTCGCTGTCCCAGCGCACGCCGCGCGAGACGTGCAGCAGGATTTCCGGCACGAATTGCAGCACCGAGGAAATCTTGTCGGCCAGGTTTTCGGTGGGATGGAAATGCCCGGCATCCAGGCAGCAAAGGACCTGATTCTTGATCGCGTAACCGAGATAGAACTCGTGCGAGCCCACGACGTAGGATTCCGAACCGATCCCGAACAGTTTTGATTCCACGGCGTCAAGGTTGCACTTGGGGTCGAGCTTTTCCGCAAACAGCGCATCGAGCGCGCCCTCCAAGCGGGCACGCGGCGCCTTGCGATCCACCGGCAGATCCTTCGATCCGTCGGGAATCCACACATTCGTCACCGCCACCGAGCCGAGTTGGCGGCCCATCTCCGCACCGATGCGGCGACAGGCCTTGCCGTGCTCGATCCAGAACTCGCGGATGCCCGCGTCCGGATGGGTCAGTGTGAGGCCATCGTCCGCCTTGGGGTGCGCGAAATAGGTGGGGTTGAAATCCAGGCCCAGTCCGCGTGTCTTGGCCCAATCGATCCAGCTTTGAAACTGCGCTGTGGTCAGGGCATCGCGTTCGACCTTGCCGCCGCTGAAGTCCGCATAACAGGCGTGCAGATTCAAGCGATGGCGGCCGGGAATGAGCGCGTAGGCCTGGTCCAGATCGGCACGCAACTCCGGGATCGTGCGGGCCTTGCCCGGATAGTTGCCGGTCACGGCGAGCCCGCCACCGAGTTCACCACCCACTTTTTCAAAGCCGCCGACATCATCGCCCTGCCAGCAATGAAGGGAGATCGGCGTGGCCGCCAGCCCTTGCAGGGCCGCTTCCGTATCCACGCCGAGCGCGGCGTAGGTTTCCTGGGCAATCGCATAGGTATTCATAAGATCAATGTGTTAGAACTCACCCCCTGCTGCCGAGGAGGTTGCCGTAGCCGATCACCAGCGTGGACGTCACCAACACCGCGAGACCCAGAAACAGCAGGCCTTTGGCCTTGAAGCTCGCGCCTTTCCATTCGTGGAGCGCAAGCCCCCAGATCGAACTGAAGATGATGATCGATGCCATGTGCAGCGTCCAGCTCGAGAACTTGTACTGGCCCATCTGGGTCTCGCCCATCGAGTAGAAGAAGAATTGGAAATACCAGGTGAGCCCGGCCAGCGCCGCGAAGATGTAATTTCCAACAATGGGGACCGGCGTCTTGTCGGTGCGGCCATCCACGACGGCACCGGCGGCTGGCGTGCCTTCGCCACCGGCGGCCGCGGCATCGGAAAGCGGCGACTGCTTGCCCGGCTTGGAGGTGAAATACTGATAGCCGGTCTGGTTGCGCCAGTTGAGCAGGACGCACCAGATGAAGTTGGTGGTGAAGCCGCCGAGCAACACCACGATCAGCACCGGCAGCCCGGTCCACAGGCTGTGCTTGCCATGAATGGCGATCAGGTTGGCCCCGGCTTCCGACACCGCCAGTGCGGTCTCTTTCTCCGACAAGGTGGACATTTCCTGCACGATGGTGACCTTCTTGGGATCTGCGGAAACAGCGGCGAGACGCTTGGCATAGTCTGCCACCCGCTGGCCCACCAGCGCACCGCCACCCTGGTTGACTGCCGCTGCCGCCGCCACTATCGCTGCTGCCTTGGTCTCGGCTTTCGGCAGGTCCGCGCTCAACCCCGCCAACTTCTTGGTGGCATCCGCCGGCGGAGTTTTCTCATCGCTCAGCGCGGTCATCTTCCGCCGGATCACATAGGGTAGTTCGATCAGCCCGGTCACGTCGCTCAGTGTCGGGTCCTTCTTGGGCGTGGTCTGCTCCGTCTTCGGGTCTTGTTCCTTCTGGAAAAGTTCCGCCGGGAGCGCGGCCAACAAGGCCTTGATCTCGCCATCCGCCGGTTGCGACGTCCGCCGCACGATCTTGCCTTCCTTAGCCGCCGAATTCACCATGTCAACCTTGAGGGTGGTTTCCCGGATGAAGTCGCCGTTGCTGAGTCCGAACGCGAAACAGGCACTCATGATGCCGGAGAAGGTCGCCACCAGCAGCCCTTTCTTGAAACTGAACTCCTTGACCGTTTCGAGTTTGCCTTCCTCGGACATTTCGCCCTCTTTGGCATGGCCGGCCAGCGCGGTGATGATGATGCCCAGGATGCACACGCCCAAACCGGCCAGCACCCACCGCCCGTTGACCGGATCAATCAGCTTGGTGACAAACTCGCCTTTGAACAGTGGCGGAATGAGCGTGCCGAACACCGTGCAATACCCGAGCGCCACCGCCATTCCCAGCGACATGCCGAGATAGCGCATCGTCAGCCCGAAAGTCAGCCCGCCAAAGCCCCACAGCAAGCCGAAGAGATAGGTGTAAAACCACACCTGCCCCGGCGTCTCCTTGAGCACCGTCAGCACGTCGGTGGTCTTGAGCGTGGCGAAAAACCACGGGGCGATCAGCCATGAGAAGAAGCCGCCGACGAGCCAATAGGTTTCCCACGACCAGCGTTTGACGCCCTTGTAAGGCACATAGAAACTGCCGGAGGCGAGACCTCCGAGCCAATGAAAGAAGACACCGAGAATGGGATTCATACAAGCGGGGAAACTGCGGGTGGATGGCGAGAAATCCGTGTTCGATCATAGCCCCATCCCGACTTCGCGGACGGCACCATGGGCAAAAACGTGAGTTTGTTCTAGCCCTCAACCGGCCCCTTGGCTACTTTTGCTTTGCCAAACTTTGCGGCAGACGGTTTTGCCTGATGGCGTATGGAATGCCCGATTTCAAACCAACGAACCCC
The DNA here is from genome assembly GCA_026397725.1 of Verrucomicrobiota bacterium. GTDB lineage: Bacteria > Verrucomicrobiota > Verrucomicrobiia > Verrucomicrobiales > Akkermansiaceae > Luteolibacter. Next base: position 38,626 of record JAPLUI010000258.1, read on the forward strand.
ATGAAAACGCAAACTTCGCGCCAAACCTCCCGGAATTTCGCCCGCTATCTGCCGATCGACGACGCGCTGTTTGCGAGTCCGGTTTTCCTCACCAGCGCGGGCCGGACGACGATTCCGCCCGGCGCCGCCTACCCGCCGCCGGGGCACCCGGATCTCTATCAGTTCAAGTGGCGGGACGGGCGCGTCCTGCCGGAGTTTTCCCTGCTCTGGGTAGAGGCCGGAGCCGGCGTGTGGGAAACCCGCGGCGGGTCCTTCCCGATCCGCGCCGGCCAGGTCGGACAGGTGCTTTCCGGCCAGTGGCATCGTTACCGGCCCGACCCGGCCATCGGTTGGACCGAATGTTGGGTGCAGTTCAACGGCCGCCTCGCCCACGAACTGGAAGCCGACGGGCATTTTCCGGCGGCCAATCCCGTTTCGACGCCGGGCAATCCGCGGCTGTTTGCCCGGCAGTTGCTGGAGTTCCTCCGCGACATCGCCGCCCCGGATTTCCGCAACGACACCGCGCAGGGCCTGCGCCTGCTCGGCTTGCTCGGCGTCCTCAGGGATGCCACCCAAACCTCCGCCGCGCCCGCCCGTGGCCTGATCGAAAATGCCCGCCAGCACATCTGGAGCCACAGCCATCGGCAGTTGAACGTCGCCGAAGTGGCCGAGCACCTCGGCGTGAGCCGCCGGACCTTGGAGCGGGCCTTCACCACCGCGGGTCTGCCCGGCGTGCTGGAGGAAATCACCCGCTGCCGTCTCAACCGCGCCGAACGCCTGTTGCGCGAGACCCGCCTGCCCGTGCAGCACATCGTCAGCCTCGCCGGCTTCGGCACCGCCGAACAAATGCGCCTCCAGTTCCAGGCACGCCACAACCGCAGCCCGTCAGCCTACCGCAAGACCCACCAGGCGGGGTGAGCCGGGGCATGGGGCACGAGCAAATTCCGCAGAGTGTCACGCAGAGTGTCACACGCAGAGTGTCAGATAAACAATTGAATTTTGCTTGCACTGAACCCGGCGCGTGCGGGGATGGTGGAGGATCCGGCGGATGCTCGCTGGAGCAGCTACGGCGTGGCGATGGGCGGCGGGCCGAGGGGCAATGGCAAGAAGGCGCGGGCAGGCTTTGCGCAGAGTGTCAGATAAACAATTGAATTTTGCTTGCACTGAACCCGGCGCGTGCGGGGATGGTGGAGGATCCGGCGGATGCTCGCTGGAGCAGCTACGGCGTGGCGATGGGCGGGCGCTGGTGGCACACCAGGGCTACACTCACACTTCCTGAGCTGGACCTTGAATTGACAAGGAATTGCCCATGCATCCCGGAACATGACTTGGCACATTCCGGGCGGTGCCGGGACTTAGCCACCGCAGTATGGCGCGGCGCTTCCCACCGCACTCCATACCTTCACCTGCCCGGGCGCGAGCCAAAGTCTGGAGTGCGGTGGGAAGGGCAC
>JAPLUI010000398.1 GCA_026397725.1 Verrucomicrobiota bacterium
CGCGGCAAAAGCCGCCGAAGAAGCGACACTTCGGGCCGCCGCCGAGGCCAAGGCAACGGATGAAGCGCGGACTGCTGCTGCGGCCAGGGCAAGAGCGCAAGCAGAGGAAGCGGCGAGAGCCAAGGCTGACGCGAAACTCAAAGCCTCCGAAGATGCCAGAGCAAGTGCCGAGGCAACGGCTGCGGAACAAGCCAACCTCCGGGCGGCCGCTGAGGCAAAGGCCGCGGAGGAAACGAAACTCCGGGCAGCGGCAGAGGCAAGAGCTGCGGAAGAAACAAAACTCCGGGCAGCGGCGGAGACCAAAGCTATGGAAGAAGCAAGGACCACCGCCGAGGCCAAGGCTGCGGAAGTGGCCAGAGCAACCGCTGAAGCCATTGTCGCCGCGGCAAAAGCCGCCGAAGAAGCGACACTTCGGGCCGCCGCCGAGGCCAAGGCAACGGATGAAGCGCGGACTGCTGCTGCGGCCAGGGCAAGAGCGCAAGCAGAGGAAGCGGCGAGAGCCAAGGCTGACGCGGAAGTCGCTCAAGCGAAGACGGGCAATAAGCGGAAGTCCGCGAAAGATTCCGTCCAAAGCGTCTGGTTTTACACCTGTGAAGGAGATCGTCTCGGCCCGGTGAGCTTTGAGGAATTGAAGGCGATGGCAGCCGGTTCATCATTGAATCCGCGATTGGACATGGTTTGGAGGCAGAGCATGGACGCGTGGAAGCCAGCCGGGCAAATCGATGGATTGTTTGAACGGAAAAGCATGCCGGTGGAGCCCAAAGAAACACTCGCGCCACCGGCAGCCTCCATCCATCCGCCGCAGCAGGGTTCCCGAACCCCGATGGCCGCGAATGTGGCTTGGCCGGGTGCGCACCGCCGGAGTCTCCTTCTCATCACCTTGGTTTTCCCCTTCGCGTGGGAATATGCACTGAATGCGATCAGCCCGCTTCTGGTCAAGCAGTTCGGGCAGGCTCTCATGGGAAAGATCCTGCCGGCCGCACCACTCGTGCCCCTGGTGGTGCTGGTTTATTTTCTGTTGAAACGATTGATGAACCTCGGCATGAGCCGGTGGTGGTGTTTGGCGGTTTTCGCGCCGATTCTGAATCTCTGGGTGGGCTACCGATGCTTCGCGTGTCCGGCAGGGTATGCCTATCACAAGAAAATGGATGGCCCGGGAATCGCCCTGGCGATTCTCTATTGGCTCATCATGCTGTTAGCCGTTTTGATCTTGGCAGCTTGCGTTGCCTTGCTCTGCGGCGCGATCCATAGTCCCGCGCTCCAAGAGCAACTTCGCGTTCTGATCCGCATCGCATGAATGGGGTCGGCATCGGCAAATGAGGCATCGACCTGATACTTCCCGCCTTGGCGGGAATGTCGATCACGAAGATGAGCTTCCTGTCCCCGAGCGCCGGCACCTCAACCGGTATCGGCATTGGGCCTTGCCGCGGTTCGGGAAATTTGCTACAGGACCAGCTCGGAAAGAATCTCAAGCAGGGGAACAAAGCGGCGGCCCTTGGGAACATGCAGGTCCTTGATGTCTGCAGTGACAATCCACAGGAACTTCCGAATCTGCGGCAGCAATTCGACAATCACCTTCCGGTAGATGGTTTCGTTTAGGAGAAGTTGCATGGATTCAAGGCATGCTGATCATAGCAGAAGTTTTCGGGTGAGATTTGTCCGTTGCTGATGATGCTTCACCCCGACACGATTTCGGGAGATTCCACGGGAGAGGCGGGGGCTTCGGGGTTGCGGAGGCCATCCTGCTCGGGCGTCAGCCTGCGGCCGAGGCTCAGGAAACCGAGCGAGGAGACAATGGCCACCAAAGCCACCATGAACCATGGGCCCTGCTGGAACATCGGGCTTATCAAGCCGATGGCGTTAGAGCCGACAAAAATGCCCGCCGCACTGCCCACCTGCTGGAATACGCCCTGCACGCCAAGGTAGCGCCCCTTTTCACCGCGCGGTGCCATATTGGCTCCCAACGCCTGCAGGCCCGGCGAGACCGCCATCTCACCCAGCGTCACCACCACCATGGCCATCCCGGCCGCCCAGAACGCGGGAGCAAAACCCAAGGCAAGGTACCCTGCGGCGTAAAACAGCGCCCCCGCCGCAAGCCCCGTCGTTAGACAATGCCTCTGGAGCACCCGCGTCACAAAATACTGCAGCGCCACAACCATCAGGCCGTTAATGGAAAACAGCAGGCCGATGTCCGTCTCGGAGAGGCCGAGATATTCTTTTGAGTAGAGCGAACTTGAAACCACCAACTGGCTCATGACGGCGCACATGGTGAAAGAAAAAACGCAGAAGCGTAGGAATTGCCTGTTGCGTAAAATCGCGACTCCATCGCTCAAGCGCGGGGTGGAGAATTTGCCGCTGGCCGCCCCCGGAACGTCCTTGATTGAGAGCGCCACGATCACCGTGCAAACCGCGTAAACTCCGGCCGTCACAACAAACAGAAGCGCGTAGGAGCCTTCCGCCAGCAACCCTCCAAGCGCAGGCCCCAGCGCCCATCCCGCGTTGTTGCCCATGCGCAGGAAACCGTAGGCCTTCAGCCTGCGCGACGGTCCGACAAAATCCGCCACCCATGACCTGGCCGCAGGATGGAAAAACGAACCGATAAACATTCCCAGCGGATGAACCACAAGAATTGCCCACAATCCCGTCCCGCTGTAAACAATCCAGGCGATGACCGCTACGAGCACCGAGCGCAGGGCCAGCGAGAACACCATGACTTTGCGCCGCCCGATGGCGTCGGAAACCTCGCCGCCGATGAACTGTGCCGCCGAAGCAACCAGCATTGAAACGGCAAGGAACGCTCCCACCCAAGCCATGGGCACGCCCCGGTGCGTGCTAAGATATATCGCCAGGAAGGGGAACGAAATGGCATAGCCGGCTGTCATGACGCCTTCCGTAACCACTAGCAGCCAAAAGCCCGAAGAACGCTTACCCATGAAATTGAGGCCCTTTATGAACGCTGACTGACGGGGATTCGGGCTCAGAAATCAGGAGGAAGCCAATGTGCGGATCTGGACGCACTCGGTTGGCGTCCACCAGATGCCAAGCGTGTGGAACCCTTCCATGTTTGGTGGCCATGCGGGATGTCATACAACCGGCGGCGGAATGTCAAGACTATCAGGATCTCAATCCTCCGCTTTGCCCTTGGGACCAATGTCGCCGGTCGAGAGCGCGACGTCGTCATCCCAAACGGTGTTATATTAGGGGACAAAAAAATAATTGAGATTGTTGTTGACCCTCTGCCGAAATGCGGTAGGCTCCTGTCGGCGACCCCGATTCCCCCCCCGCCTCGACGACTGAGGCCGCCACCCCAAACCACTCCCACTCCGATGAGACGCGCACGCTGGCTGGCACCCTGGAAGGACTCATACTAGGTGTCAGACATTTAATCATGGGTCCAGTTGACACTGCGCACCTCGAATCGGGATCCCGGGATCAGCGGGTGCTCGGCGCCGTGCACAATGATCGCCTACCGCGCCGAGACCGCCCCCTGCTCACATTGGCACGCTCCGCGACCATCGACGACACCGCCGCCCGGCGTCTGTTGCAGGATCTGTTCGTCACGGAAGCGGACCTGCGACCCGAGCCAAGCGCAGCCCTGCTCCACGTCGAAATCCATCGCGACTCCCGCCCGCTGGTTGAGCGCACCCTGCCTGCGCTCCTCGAGCAGCTCAACGAAATGGGAATCACTTTTCCGGGAAACGAACTGATCCTGCGCTACTCTCTGTTAGGCTCACCCGCCGCCGAATATTCCTAAAACAGTGTCACCATCACTTCACAGAGGTAAGGAGTCCTGAGCTTACTGCGGGAGTATGATTCGGATACCGACGGCCCCCTTGTTTCGCACCCAACAGACTTGAAGCAACGATATCCGTGGGGCACTCGGACAATCAACTTGATCACACTCCATAGCCCTGCGCCAGTTGGATTTGAAGTTGTGATACCCTCACAGTTCGTGATCCCGGCGGAAAATGAGTTGGCACTTGTTGGCGTTTCAGGCGAATTCGTGAATCATCCGCGCATGGGTTTTCGGGTGGCAGCAGTGCCGATGCGGTGTCATGTCTTGCTCTTACTGGATCATTGAATGTTGGAAGTTGGAAGTTGAATGTTGAAATCTTCGGCGTGCCTCATGGGAACCCCGCAGCTCTCCCGGTTCAGCCACAGCGGGGTGGCGGGCTGCGCGCTTCCCACCGCACTCCAGACTTTGGCTCGCGCCCGGGCAGGTGAAGGTATGAAGTGCGGTGGGAAGCGCAGCGCCGCCGCCGCGTCCGAGCGGCTTCGTTCCGACTTGGTCCTCTCCTCCGCCCGGTCTTGGGAGACCGCCCCGTCTGGCGCTGGCGTCCTGGCGACACGTCCGCCGCGCAACGCCTGGCGCAATGTCGATTCATTCACGCCCGCTTGGCGGGCCGCTGCCGCAACCGAGCCCCTCCTTGTTCACGATGCCGAGTGCCCGACCGATTCGAATCCGAAAATTCTCTTGGCAGGGCCATCCTGGGGACTAGGATTGCCGAAAGTGAATGCACCCATTCGATTGCGACCCACGGTCATGACCTTGCTGCTGGCGCTGCCCGCGGCGATGGCGGCACTGTGGATTTTCGGGGCGGCGGCGTGGGCCGGGGAGCTGCCTGCCGCCTTGGCCGCGCAATCCCTGACGGCAGAGAAAGCCAAGCGAGAAGCGGATCTCAAGCCGTTGCTGGATGCCGGGATCGGGCTGAGCCCGTGGCACTGCATCGGGCCGTTCAAGGATGCGGAGTACGGGGTGTTCGGGCGTGAAGTTGCCACGGCGTTCGGTCCTGAAAAGGACGTGATCGCGCGGGCCGCACTGGGCGCTGAACTCGACCGGGTGTACACCTCGGTGCCGGTGGTTGGCATGCCCGATCCGTCCCGCCATTGGGAAATCTTCCCGGATTGGTTAGACGGCTATTATCATGAGCTGCCCTCGGGGCCGCCGCCGGCACGCAACGAGGTGCTCTATCTGTATCGGACGCTCACCGCAAAGACGGCCATCGATGTGCAGGCCTATCTGGTGACGCTGGACGCGGCGAAAGGCTGGTTGAACGGGGAACCTGCGCTTGACGCACCGATCCGGGAGGGGGCCGGTCAGCGGTTCCTGCAAGCGCACTGGGTGCTCCACCTCAAGGCCGGTGACAACCGCCTGCTATTGAAAATCACCAAGTGTTTCCAGAAGCACGGTTTCTCGTTTGCCATCGACGGTTTGCATCCGCTCCATCCGTTTCTCAAGGGCCAGGCGGCCCAGTTAGAGAAAGGCGCTTGCAGGGCCTCCGGCAACACGGACTTCGGCGAAGCGCTGGCCAAGGTGAGGAACTTCCGCCCGGAGGTGGTCCCGCTGCCATCCTTCGAACCCCCGGCGCTCAAGATGCAGGAAGCGCTTGATTTGTTAGAGCCGACTCCCGACGGGCGCCGCTATCTTGCCCGCCTTGCACCCGTTAGAGATGAGGTTGCCAAGGCGCTGGCGGCTGGCGAGGACGCGGACGAGGCATGCGTGGCGCAGGTCTTCCGTGCCGCGGAGACGATCGACTTGTTCCGCACCGAATCGATCCGGGCGGCCGGCCCGATTGTTTTCGTTAGACACCCATCGTTCGGACCCATCAATGCCGTCAACCCTTATGAAACCGACGGTGCCGGCCCGGCCGGCATTGCGGTGTGCGACCCCTCGCGGCCGGAGGCAGCGCCGCGGGTGATTTACGACGACCCCGCAGGCAAGGTTTTCAATCTCAGCCTGTCCTACGACGGGACGCGGGTCTTGTTCTCCGCGAAACGGCAGGGCGTGGCGGGAGGCTGGCATGTTTATGAGATCGGCGTGGACGGATCCGACCTCAAACAAATCACCAGCGGTGCTTGTGATGACATCACGCCCGTCGAGTTGCCCAGCGGTGAGATTCTGTTTGTTTCGGATCGCAATGGCTCATTCAACGTCTGCCAACCGAATCGCGCCGGGGTCATGTTGGTGTGCAAGCGCGATGGCTCATCGCTGCGTCGCGTCTCGGCCAACACCCTGTCCGATCACAGCCCGTCCATCATGAACGACGGCCGGGTCATGTTCACGCGCTGGGACTATGGCGTGGACAAGGGGGTGTTCCAACGGCACGGCGTGTGGTCGATGAATCCCGACGGCACCCATCTCCAACTTTTTTTCGGCAACACGGTGGCGGACCCCAACGCCTTCTGGCAATGCACCCAGGTTCCGGACCGGCCCGAGGTCGTCTCAACCTTTGGCGGCCACCACTCAGGACCCTATGGCGTGATCGGCTTGTTGTGGGACCAGTTGGGTGCGGAAGCCCCGCGCGGGCAAGGCTTCCGCTGGCTCACGCCGGAACTCCCGACCTACTTCGACGCGGCGTTTTTCAACGGCTATGTCGATCCGTTCCCGCTCGATGAAAATGAATTTCTGGTCTCCTATGGCGGGGCCGGGGACAACAAGAACCGCCTCTATCTGCTGGATAACCGTGGCAACAGGACCTGCATTTGGGAGGAACCCGGCGCGACGGGTTGTTACAATCCGGTGCCACTGCGGCCGCGGAAACGGCCGCCGGTCATTCCCGTACACTCGAAACCGGAGGACGGCTTCACACCAGTCGATCCGGTCATCAGCGGGATTTGTCCGGATGAAAGCAAGACGGGGACGCTGGTGTTGAATGACGTCTATGTTGGGCTCGAAGGGCGGGTTGCCAGGGGTGAAATCAAGGCGCTGCAGATCATGGAACTGGTGCCCAAAACCCGGCCTCATACCGGCGGCTATGCCTATAACATTTCGCCCACCATCGGCCGCGGCACGTTTTATGTGCGCCGACTGATAGGAACCGTGCCCGTCGAGAACGACGGGTCCGCCTGTTTTTCCGCACCGGCCATGCGCGACATTTCCTTCAACGCGCTCGATGGCGAGGGACGCGTGATCCAGAAAATGGGCTCCAGCACCCAGTTGATGAATGGCGAGGTGACGGGTTGCACCGGATGTCATGTCTATCAGAATTCGCCGGATGCGAGTTCCTCCCGGATGCCACTGGCGGTGCAACGAGCACCGTCGGTGCCGCAGCGGCCGGACTGGGGCACGCAGGGGATCATCGACTACGTCAAGGTCGTCCAGCCGGTTTTTGATCGGTATTGCATCAAGTGCCACGATGGGGCGACGCCCAAAGGCAACCTCAGCCTGTCCGGCGACAAGACCCGCTATTTCAACCTGTCCTATGACATGCTGATTGATCGCGGGTTGGTGCATCATATCCCGCAGAACGGCGCCGACCACGATCTAACAACACCCAAGGCCACTGGCAGCCTCGCCAGCCGGATTTTGCCACAACTTGATGCGGAGCATCACGGGGTGAAGTTGCCGCTTGAGGAGCGCCAGAAGATCTACACATGGATCGATGCCAATGTGCCATATTATCACACCTATCTCTACACCGATGGCGGGGTGAACGGGGCGCGCGACAGGTGGTACGATGACTTGAGGACTGGCTGGTTCCAACGGGGATTCGCGCCGGTGTTTCAACGGCGGTGTTTTGATTGTCACAAGCGGGATGTCGATATCTCCGACGCCTGGCTCGGCCGGCGTTCCGTGACCGTGACCAGCAAGGTGTGGTCGGACATCACCCTGATGGATCAAAGCCTGCAGATCGAGAATTCACTGCCGATTTTCGGTCCTGAATACCGGATCAATCTAACACATCCGGAGTGGAGCCAGATGCTGACCGCCCCGTTGGCCAAGCGTGCGGGCGGTCTGGGGCTGTGCAAGGACAAGCAGGGCCAGGCAATCTTCAAGGACACCTCGGAGCCGGATTATCTGGCGATGCTGGCGGCATTGCAGGAGGGCAGCGAGGTGCTGGCACTCAACCCGCGGGTTGACATGTTGCCCCGTCCCGATCCCGCCCATCCCGAGGCGTATGTTCCGAGCATCACCCGGCTGCGGCGGCTCCCGCCACTCAAGCCGGCCAACCTCGATCACCCGTTGCCGCTGCCCGACATTTTTCTCGACGACCTTGCCCTAGCACGCATGCAGTCCGGCAACGAATCGAAACAAACCCAGTTGCGGAAAAACTGCATTGGCAAGCCGCTCATGTTAGGTGGCACGACCTATGAGCGCGGCATCGGCGACCATGCCGGCAACGGGTTTGCCGCGGAATTGGTCTATGCGCTCAAGCCGGAATACCAGCGCTTCGTGGCGGTGGTTGGCGTGGACGACCAGACCGGCGAGCGCGGCAGCCTGCGGATCCATGTATACGTCGATGGGCAACTCCAGACCGAGACCCCGATCCTGCGCGGGGGCCAAACACCGCACGGCATCGACGTGGAACTGCGTCAAGGCGCCGGGGAATTGCGCCTTGTCATCGACGATGCCGGCGACGGCTACGGCTATGACGATGCCGATTTTGGCAATGCCGGGTTCGTGGCGGCTGGCGGGAGTTAGTCCTTGCGCTTGAGCAGCGGGAAGAGGACGACGTCGCGGATGGTGGGGGCACCGGTGAGCATCATGCAGAGGCGGTCGATGCCGATGCCGATGCCGCCGGCGGGGGGCATGCCGTGTTCGAGGGTTTCGATGAAGTCACAATCGACCTTTGGGATAACCTAGTGGTCCTCCATTGCCGCGGAAATCTGCACGCCGAGGGTATCGCAACGCTCGCGGCGGCCGTTAGGTGTTCGAGCGAAGAAATCCGCGCCGGCGGCGGCGGCGGCGATGAAGTCGTGGTAGGCGGCGCGGCGCCACGGGCGGGCGAGGTTGATGGTGCGCAGCAGGTTGCCATCGTCGTCGTTATGTGCGATTGGCAGGCCGCCGCATAATTGTTCCGCGAGATGGCAGACGAGTTCTTCGACCAGATCGGCCATGGCCTCGAAATAGCTTCTTTTCCCCGCCCTCCGGTCCGGCCACCGCTCCTCCAACGGCCTTCGCTCCCAAAGCAAATTCCTGGCAGTCCTCTGCCCCGCCTGCCACCAGCGCCGCGCCCGCCAAGCCGCCGACTGGATCGCCTCCTGCGTCCGCCACGAAGTCCCCCACCGCCAGTTCGTCTTCACCATCCCCAAAATCCTGCGCGGTATCTTCCGCAAGCGTCGCGACCTCCTCCACCTCCTGTTCAAAACGACGCCCGACACCTTGCTGGTGGCCTTCCGCGCCCGCCTCAACCTCCCCGCTGGCCGCCTCGCCGCCGTCATCGACCACGCCTGCCTGCCTGCCGGCAGGCAGGTCCCGCCGAAGTCCAAGCACACCGTCCGTAATGATCGGGGAGACCTTCGAACCCATCGACCCACCCTGGCGTGCGATCACGGAATGGCTTCCCGGTGACGCGCCGCCGGACCGCTGGGACCAGCGCCCCCACCCCGCCTGGCAGCCGGTCGAAATCCCCTTGGACGACGAGGGTACGCTGGTGCTCGATGCCACCTGAAACCCGGCTGCACAACTCAGACAAAAACCTCGCCGCCAGGAAAATTCAGGCGATTCGCAGAATTTTCTCGCCAAAGCGATTTGAAAAACTATTTTCGCGCCCGGAGAGGAGTTCCCATGCATTCACCTGCAATGCCCGATTTCTGCCATGATCCAGCCGGACCGCTGCCTTGGAAGGCTCCGTTGCTGCGTTTTTCCGCCGCTCCAGCCCCCCCTTTCCCCGCCCTCCGGTCCGGCCCTGGTCTTTATACACAAATAGGAGAGCGGCGCAAGGTGTTAGTGATGGCTGTTAGTGATAGCTGGAACCGCACGCAACAACTAACAATATTTGTCCTGGC
>JAPLUI010000522.1 GCA_026397725.1 Verrucomicrobiota bacterium
TGTCACCAACCGCCACCCCACCTTCCCATGTCCGCCTCAACTCCTTCGTGTAAGAACCGCCACCTCGCTTGCCTCGCCCTCGTCTGCGCGACGCTCCTGGCCGGGCCCGCCGCCCGGGGCCAGGGTGCCATCACCAACGTCCGCGCCGCCCAGCGGGCGGGCACCAATCTGGTGGACATCGACTACGATGTCACCGGCACGACCCTGCCGCTCAGAATTTCCCTGGAGGTCTCCGCCGACGATGGCGTCACCTACAACATCCCCGCCACCGCCTTGACCGGGGCTGCGGGGGCCAACGTCACGCCGGCCACCAACCTCCGGCTCACCTGGGACGCCGGCAAGAACTGGGGCGGCCGTTTCTCCACCACCATGCGCTACAAGGTCGTGGCGGATGATGCCCCCGCCGCCCCCGCAGGCTTCGCGCTGATCCCGGCCGGGCCGTTCCAGATGGGTGACCAGTCCGATCCGCTGGTGGGGTGGAGCGATGAACTGCCTGTACACACGGTGCAGGTGAGCGCGTTCTATATGGGGAAATACGAGGTGACCAAGGAGGAGTGGGATGCGGTGCGGACCTGGGGGCTGGCCAATGGTTACACGGATCTATCGGAGGGAAATGGCGGCTTTGCCTCGAAAGGGGCGAATCATCCGGTGCATTCGATCAGTTGGTATGAGATGGTGAAGTGGTGCAATGCCCGCAGCCAGAAAGAAGGGCTGACGCCTTGCTACACGGTCTCCGGGGCGACTTACAAGACCGGCAGCAGCGCCCCGGACTGCAATTGGAGTGCCAATGGCTACCGCCTGCCTACTGAGGCGGAGTGGGAGAAGGCGGCGCGTGGCGGAGTGACCGGGAAGAACTTTCCCTGGGGCACGGACACCATCACCCACAGTCAGGCGAATTATTACAGCGATCCATCCTACGCCTACGACGTGAGCCCGACGCGGGGAGTTTTGCGCCGAACGGGTATGGGCTGTACGACATGGCGGGCAACATGTGGGAGTGGTGTTGGGATTGGACTGGGTCTTACGCTGCGGGTTCGCAGACCGATCCTCGGGGTGCAACTTCGGGCACGGGCCGGGTGTTCCGGGGCGGCAGTTGGGGCAGCTTAGCGGACGACTGCCGTGCGGCGTACCACAGCAACATCTTCTACCCGGCCTACACGTTCACCGACATGGGCTTCCGGGTGGCTCGCAGTTCAGTCCCCTAGCACAGCCGGGAGCGGTCTTGAAAGGATGAAGGATGAAGGAGGATTGATCTATGATTTTTGAATGGAGAGAGATTTTGGCCGCTGGCAAGCGTGGCCATGTAGCGGCGGTCTATGACCGTCGATGCGAATGCGTGGCCCTGCGGCGACCCACCCCGAAGCTCACGCGAGGCGGACGCACCGCCGCGATGGAGTGCGCATGCGAAGACCATGGACCGCGCCAATCCCAACCGGATTGCGTTCGTGAGAACGCGGGGGGCACCGTGGCGGCGGATTGCATCCGCCATGCCCGGCACGCCTTCTCCGGTGCGGTGTCGTTTGAAAGACAGGAAGATGAACCGCGGATAACGCGGATAACGCGGATGAATTTGGATGCCTCTTCAAATCAGCGTCATCCGCGTCATCCGCGGTTTCCAATCTTCTTGCCGTGTGGGAGCGTTCGTGAGAACGCGTGGGGGCGAAGGGTTGAGCTTGTAGCGGCGGTCTGTGACCGTCGATGGGCGGCGTTTGTAGCGGCGGTCTATGACCGTCGATGCCCATGCACGGCCCATGACGATCCATCACCGTGCCGCAGCACCCTCATCCGCATCGACGCTCACAGAGCGCCGCTACAAGGCTCCCCATGCGCGGCCCATGACGATCCTTCACCGTGCCGCAGCAACCTCATCCGCATCGACGCTCACAGAGCGCCGCTACAAGGCTCCCCACGCGCGGCCCATGCCGATCCTTCACCGTGCCGCAGCAGCCTCATTCGCATCGACGCTCACAGAGCGCCGCTACAAGGCTCCCCATGCGCGGCCCATGCCGATCCTTCACCGTGCCGCAGCGACC
>JAPLUI010000567.1 GCA_026397725.1 Verrucomicrobiota bacterium
CAACCGGCGGAAATGGATGGCCGGTTGACGGCTTCCCAATCGGCGGAAATGGATGGCCGCCAATCGGCGGAAATGGATGGCCGCCAATCGGCGGAAATGGATGGCCGGGAAGGGTATCCATATAAGGGTATCCATTTAAGGGTATCCAAAAGAGATATATCCCCCTCGTCCGATTTGTTTCCTCAGCAAGTTTCGATCAAGATCCCATCGGCGGATGAATTGGCGGAATCCATTTATCAGGAATACCCCCGGAAGGTGAAAAGACCGGAAGCACTCAAAGCCATCAAGAAAGCACTCAAGACCCATCCGGCGGAATTTCTGCTTGAGAAAGTCAAAGCCTACTCGCAGGCCATCGGCTGGCAGGAGCTGCGGTTCATTCCCCATCCGGCGACGTGGTTCAACAATGCGAGATGGGAAGACGATCCCGCAGAGTGGGAGCAACCCGCACCCAGGCCGCAGACCCAGACCGCCGTCATGGACACCAGCCGCAGACCGTCAACAATTGAAACCATAGAACGATGAACCTACCGAAACCAAGAGCCTGCCGCAGATGTGACCTTGAATTTCAGCCTGTGGAGGAATACCAGAAGGACTATTGCCAGACGTGTGAGGAGACGATTCGAGATGAAGAGCGCGAAAAGAACCTCGCCGCCATCAATAAGAAGATCACGGAAGAGACGCCACCCCGGTTCCTCGCCACCGACACCGGGCACCCGGCATTCAACCGGATGGCATGGGCGCGGATACAGGCATGGAAGCCGACCGCGGAAAATCCATGGCTTGGCCTTGTCGGCGCAACCGGCACTTGCAAAACCCGGATGGCATACCTACTCGCCGGGAGAATCCTCGTGGACATGGCCGCCGAAAGTGCCATGCGGCGGTGTCGGCCACCGTCCTTTGAGTTTGTCTCCGCATACGACATCGGCGCCGCCGTGCTGGATCAATTCCGCGACGACCGCCAGGCCGCCGCCTTGTCGCGAGAGTTTCTGTCATCGGTGCGGAAGTGTCGCGTGCTTCTGCTTGACGATCTTGGAAAGTGCCGCTTCACCCCCGCCGTCGCCAGCGAGTTTTTCGCGCTGATCGATCACCGCCATGAGAACAACATGGTAACGCTGTGGACCAGCAACAGCTCACCCGAGGAGGTCGCGGCGACGCTCCCCGAGGACATGGCTGGACCGCTCGCCGGTCGGTTGAACGATTGCAGCACCATCTTCAAATTGAAATGATCGACAACCGCCAGCACCGCCAGACACCGCGCCAGTGTTCACACGTTCACGCCTACCGCGTCGCAACCTCCGCGCCGTCGATAGTGCCGCACGACCGACCCGACGCAGCAGGGGGCATCTGGTGCGCATGCCTGCCGCCGCACCCCCTAACGGGTTTTCTAACGGGTTTCCTAACGGATCACTCCGCGCCTTCTAACGCATCACGACACCGCCAACCCGTTAGACCCGAGCGTTCTAACATCGGCCCGACATGGCTGGGGCAAATTTATGACGAAAATCAGCAAAAATTCGAAAAATGGAAACCGTTAGTTCAAAACGCACCAGATCGCTTGTGACTCGCTTTGGATGCGGATGGCGAATTGACAGCCACCAGAAAGCCAGCAACGCCCAAAACGAGCACAGCCAAGCCATGGCCGGGCGTCACACCCCATCAAACCTAACACCACCACCCCCCCAAAGGAATCTCTTCTAACTCTAACTCTAACAAAAGGGAAACGTCTCCCCTCTTTCCGCGTGCCGCCATTTTTCAACGTCGTTTCCCTTCCCTAACGGTCAAGACAAATTCCTAACCAAACCGCCACAATTTCTAACCAAATGAACACCAAATTAGCATCGAAAACAGCACCGAAAACCCGCCAGCGCAAACCCCGGGCACCTACCCCACCACCCCCGCCCACCACGGCGGAACTCGCCGCAGCACTCGGTGTCAGCACCCGGCGAATCTCGCAACTGAAGAAACTCGGATTGCCGACCGGATCAATCGGGGCCGCGCTCGAATGGCGCAAGGCCAATCACAGCACCGATTCGGCGGAAACTTTGCGGCAGGAAAGGATCAAGTTGGTCCAGGAACAACGGCAGAAGATCGCTTTGGAAAATTCCGTCCGCAGGAAAGAGTTGGTGGACGTGGCGACGGTCGAGGAGGGCACGGCTGCAATCGGCAGCGTGTTGAAAGCCGCGTTTTTGAAAATGCAGAATGACCTCCCGCCCATCCTCGAAGGTCTTGAAGCTGCGGAAATCAAGATCGCGCTCAAGCGAGCGCACAATGAAATGTTCGACAGCTTCGCCGTTGAACTTGACCGCGCCCTTGCCACCTCACAGAAATCAAAGCCATGAAAAACACCACACGAAGCAAAGAACTGCGTCGCGACCTCGCCGCCACCGAAGCCGATATTGCCAGGCTCAAGGCACTCCCGCCACCACCATCTGCAGGTGTCGTCATCCGCGCTGCGTTTCTCCGTGGACTGCGTGGTGAACAGGAACCGCCCGTTGTCAAATTTGACATTCCTGCCGCTCCCCCTAGGATTCCGGACATGACACCCGCACGCCCCCTGAGTTTTGAAAAACTGGCATCGGTCTATCCGTGCTCCCGCGCCAGGCTTGCGCAACTCAGCAAGAAGCACGGAAGGCAAGTTTTGCTCGACCCCTCCAAACTCGCCGAAGTCATGCTTCGCGGCAAGCCGCAGGGTTTGATGCAATCACTCATCCACCCGGGCGAGCGCGCCCGCATCGAGCGCGAACTATCAGCCCTAACCGCCAAAGCCTAACGCCATGTCCGCCAAGCCATCGAAGCCATCAACATCGAAGCCCACCCCAGGCGTCAAGAAGCCGCTGCCGATCTACCGCCCCGCCAAATGAAATTCCGCCACATGCTCTATTGCCTCACGAACCGGGCCCGGATGTTCCTCGGACTCATGCCGCGACCCGAGCGCATTTCTCCCGAGAAGGTCGAGGAATTTCTAACCATCCTTCGCCAGCAAAATGAACGCGCCAGATTCAACCATCCGCCATCTTCCAAGAACACACTCGCAGCGAGCCGAGGATCTATATCGTCGGCACCATGCAATCCAACTCCAAACCAAACTGACCAGACACCATGACTACCACACTACCACCACAAGAACTGAAAATTTTCGGCATGTCTGCCGAGCGACTGCACACCATCTTTCAAAAAGTGAAGGGCCAGAAATCATCCTCACGAACGCCGATACTTGACGCCTGCACAGCGGCATTCAAGGCCGAGGAGACACGGAAGCCACCGACCCGCCTGACCGCCACGGCTCCGCCATCCCCGGCGGCAGCGGGGCAAACACTCGCCACCGAGGCCCGCGCGCTCGCCATCGCCATCCTTGACGAACAAGACCGCCGCCACGCCGCCAGCCTAACGAAAAGCCGCGCCGCGTTCACCGCCATGAAGCCAGCCGAGCAAATGAAGTTCGTCAAGGCTGGAGGAAAGCTCGTTTCCTAACTCTAACCTAACCACATACACCATGACTCAAAACGAACAAAAACTTGAATCCGTCACGAATCAAATTCAAGCTACCGACCCACGGGCGCGAGCGCTTTACACCGCGTTGCTAGGCTTGCTCCACATGAAGGCGAAAGTTGAACTCGAAGCAACGACTTCGCTCGAATGGCAGACCAGTAACCACGTTTCCCCGCAGTGCTCGCCTATCGACGCCGCGAACCATTTTGAATATTTTTGGGCGAGGGGTGGCGGCAACGAGTTGGTTCAACTCGCCAAGCTTCACGCCGCCTTGGCGACGTTGGAAGCCATGCCCGAGTGCCAGGCCGCCCGCGAACACCTCGCCCCGCTGGTGGCCGAGCGCGACCGCTTGGCCGAGGCCATCCGCGCCGAGGCCGCCGCCATCGCCGCCGCCCGCTCCGCTGCCGAGGCCGCGCACCAGGCCGCCGTCGAACGCGCCCAGGCCGCCGCCGCCGCGGATCCGCAGGTTCTCGAAGCTCGCCGGAAGCTGGCCGCTTTCGAGTCACAGCCCGAGGCCCCGCCGCCGCTGGTCCGGGGACGGCAGCGGCTCCCGGTTGAACAACTGGCCGTTGCAGATTGATTTTGGTTGGGAACCTCCGCAGGCAGGCGAGGGTCATTAGCCACTGCCGGAGCCAAAGGCCGGTCCCCAAGTAAGGCGGGGACCGGCCTTCATGCGCCTGTGGCTTCCGTGTGCAGGCTCGCAGGGACCGGGCGGGGACATGGATGCAGGGACAGGTTGTCCCCGGCTCCAACATGAACGATGCATGCCCCTTTCAAGAATGCATCCCTCCGTGCATACCTGATACCGAAAAAGTATGCATTTGGGGCCGTTTTTCGGTGTTTTCCATCAAGATTTTAAGTCCGCAACCCGTTAAAAAGCAACACATTGCAACGAATTGCAAAAGCGGCATTCCTGATTATGAGTCCCCTGCTCTAACCGCTGAGCTACAGGCCCCGTAAGGCTGGGTTGAATTTCCCGCTTGCTTTCCACCCCGGGTTTCCACCCCTGCGGGCAACCAAACAAAACACAACCGCACCCATGACAAGCACCCGCAAACCAACCCGCCGCAAGCAGTCGAAGCTGGAAAAGCCGTTTCGTCACGCGCATGGGTATCTTGCGCCCGGATCAAGGTCAATCACAAATCCACGGGGCGGAGCCCGCATCCCACGGACCACCAGTTGGCCGCCAGCTTGCTGCCGGAAACCCTGCGGAAACTGCGGGGTGCCAGCGAGCAACATCACGCCGGAACCCTTGCCCATGCCATCCGGGCCGAGGCAGATCATGTTGACGGCTTGATGACGAAATGATGCGGCTTGGTCTGGCAGGCGGCGGTGATTTGCGCTTCGAGATCGTCCCGCTGCTTTTGAAGGCCGGGAATTTCGTTGTCGCGGCTATGGATTTGGGCTTCCCAGAGGGTTTGGACGACCGGGCCCTTCTTGATGATGAGTGCCAGGACTTCCCTGGCCTGCTGGCTGATGGGTCCGGCGGTAACCGCCAGATTCCAGCCTTTGGCCAACTCCTGTTTGGTTAGGGTGGTGGCGAACTCGCCATCGATCATAACGTCATAACGGTCCGCCGGCAGACCGGTCACCTTCAACTCATAGCGGTTGAGGTCATCGAGCAGCGGCGCGAGTTTCAAGGCGTCCATTGCCCGTGCATCCACCGGCATCGGCAGGCAGTCGTCGGCACGCTCAAAACTGAGCTGGTGCTGCTCAAACTTGACGTTGGTCACCACGCATTTTGCGGCGCTTGCCAACTTGGCGCTCTGGTCGGCGGTCACTTCGAGGTCCACGCTGGAGACCAACGCCGGCGCGTTGAGTTGTTTGAGGATGATGGAGGCCATCAGGGTGTGGCCGGCCGGGCCGGGGTGGATTTCATCACCGCCGCCGATGCTGGCGTTCACATCCAGCGCATGCTCGCGTTTCAGAATCGCCATGTAAGGAGCGAATTGGTTGACAAAGGTCGCGCCTTCCTTGGCGGCCACCTCCTTGAGGCCGGCGGCGAACTTGTCAAGCGACCGGTTGCGTGCGTCGGCGGACGGATCGCCACTGCGGTTTTCGAGCGGCTGCGGCGTGAGCAACACCACGCGGGCACCGTGCTGGATCAGCGTCTTGGTCAGGTGGGTCTGGCTGCGGACATAGGTCTTGAAGATGTCATCGCGGAACGGCTCGTAGTTGTGGTCGTTCATGCCGAAGTTGATCATCACCAGCGTTGGCTTGACGGCCACCACGTCACGGTTGAGGGGCTCGTCCACCGAGGCCTCGATGAGCTTTTGTTGGGCGTCGCCCGCAGCGGCATGCAGCGCCTTCTCGTCGGGGAACGAGCGCATCCGCAGCCACGCGGTGTCTCCGCCCCAACCGCGGCCGAAGAAGGTGAACTTTTGTTTCGGGAAGCGGGTGAGGGTATAGGCTTCGAGGTAGCTGGTGTAGAGTTTCTGCTCGGTGATGCTGTCGCCGAGCAGCACCACCCGGTCGCCATCGCGCAGCGCAAACTCCGGTTCCGCCGCCATGCCGCCCGCTGCCAGAACTGCCCATGCAATGCCGGATGATATGAGGTTGCACATGGGTCTCATGGTGTTTGTTGTGGTTGGGGTCATTGCTGTGCTTGATATGTTAGGCATGCTTTGCGGTCGGCCTTGCCCGATCGCCGCAAGCGCTTGCCGCAACGGATTGCCATCGCGTGCAGGGTACTTCTCACGATCCCCGCAGTCTGTCATGTCGGATAAACATCGGACAGGGTTTTGCCTTGCGAGCGGCTACCCCCGCGCCAACAGGGAAGAAGATTGGCATTGCCTGATCTATCTTCTTCTGTTTTTCGGCTGGGGTCTTTTTGGCCAATTCGTGAATCTTCTTTTGGCTGAGCAAGGCAGCCGCGTGCGACAGCAGTTCCCGCGCCTTGGCCTGCTGCAGCAAACGGGATTCGTGGGCGCGGGCGGCCTCGGCATCCAAGCGCAGCCGGGCCTGTTCCAGACGGGCATGTTTTTCGAGGACAAGGAGCCAGGTCGAGGTGCCGAGATCGATGACCAGCGCCACCATCGCGGTGGCGGCAAACACGCCCCGGTTGCGGAGTTGACCATCATCCGGGCCGAATTGCGGCGCTCGGTGAGTGTCGTCTGAAGTTTGGCCCCTGACCAGACAACATCACGGCACCGCGACCACCGCCCATGCTCCGCACCTTGGCATCGGCGATCACAGACTGCGGCAGTGGGCCTCTCTGGGCAGCGGCGGCAACGCGGGCGTGGCGGCCTCGCCGTGCCCTGACTGCCCCTGCGGGTGAAACCGCGCAAGTACGGCCCAATTACCGCGCTTTCGCACCGCCCGTGCGGGCGGACCAGTGGACGGCCCGAGGCCGAGCCGCCCTATCAGGAAAGGCCTGGCAACGACACGTCTTCCTCCTCCTTCCCGCACGCAGCGATTCCGAAATGGAAAAAGCTGAGCTTCGGCAAGTCCTTTGATTGAGGCTAAAACTGGCGATTTTCGGTAGGGGGCCGGGCCGCGAGCATTTTCGCATTCGATTTTTTCCAACATTTTCCTTGACGGCTGATATATTTGCGTATATCCGATATCCCGAACCCCGGAAGCCATGCCACGCCAGCCCATCTCCCCGTCGATTCTGCCTGCCGCCGAAAGA